>NZ_DLNP01000001.1:245863-292417 GCF_002478355.1 Brevundimonas sp. UBA7507
CGCCACAAGGGCGAGGATGACGAGTGTAAAAACTCAGCGTGATTTCAACCATCAGGACAGCTTCGCCTCGACGATCCGGGCGAAGACCGAGGCCACGTTCGGCAGCAGGTCGTCGTTGAAGTCATAGGCGGTCTGGTGGACCATCGTCCCGCCCTGGCCGACGAAGAAATAGGCTCCCGGCGCGATCTGCAACATATAGGCGAAGTCGTCGGTAAACGGGTACGGCTTCAGGTCGCGGTGCACCTTGTCCGTGCCGAATACGCCGCCCGCCGCCGTCGCCGCCACGTCGGCCTGAGCGGCGGCGTTGAAGACAGGGGGCACGCCCGCCGTCTCGCGCACCGTGACGGTGCAGCCGGTCATGACGCCGACGCCCGCGCAGATGGCCTGAAGCTTCTGCCACATCGTCTCGATCACCTCGGACGAGGTGGCGCGCAGGGTGCCCGCCAGACTGGCTTCGTGCGGCACGACGTTGTGCGACGATCCGGCCTGAAGCTTGGTCACGGTGATCAGGGCCGGCTCCATCGGGTCGACATGACGGCCGACGATGGATGAGATTTCCGAGGCCACGCGTACGGCGGCCTGCACCGGATCCTTGGTCTTGTGCGGGGCGGCGCCGTGGCCGCCGACGCCCTGAATGTCGATCTCCCACACCTTATAGCCGTTCATGGTCGGGCCGGTGTGGACCGCCGCCTCGCCCAGCGGCAGCAGCGGCATATTGTGATAGCCGTAGACCTCGTCGCACGGATAGCGGTCGAACAGGCCGTCCTCGATCATGGCGACGGCGCCCAGACCCGTCTCTTCCGCCGGTTGGAAGATCAGCACCACGCGACCGCGCGCGGGCGGATTGGCGGCCAGATGGCTCGCCACGCCCAGCAGGGTCGCCGTATGGCCGTCGTGGCCGCAGGCGTGCGAGACGCCGGGCTTGGTCGAGGCGTGCGGGACGTTGCTGTCGTCGTTCATGGGCAGGGCGTCCATGTCGGCGCGCAGGCCGATGGACGGGCCGGGCTCGCGCCCCTCGATGACGGCGACCACGCCTTCGCCGCCGATGCCGCCCTCGGGCTTCAGGCCCAGCCCTTCCAGCACGTCGAACACCAGCTTGGCGGTGCGTGATTCCTGACCGGACAGTTCCGGATGGGCGTGGATGTCCCGCCGCCAGGCGGTCATGTCAGCAGCCAGGGCGGCGAGAGCAGGCAAGGGCGTCATGGGGTCGCGCATCCGTCGAAAAGGGGAGGCGGCGAGGTTAGCATCGCCGCTGTCGAAACGACATAGCAGCCGCCTGCGCTGAGCGCAGGGCGATGAGGCGGGTGTCGGCTTGGGCGAAGAAGATGGCGGACAGAGAGACCGTCTAAACCCCTCCGGAAACACTGGATTTCCGGGGCATTCTAGAGGTTCTCCCTAACTTTCTCCCTACCCGCAAACTCAGGCCGCGCGCGGCGTTTCCTCGAAAAGGCGCTCTAGCGACCTCTTGGGGATAAGTGTCCGCGTGCCGAGTTTCACTACCTCGACGCGCCGATCCTTGATGAGGGTGTAGAGGGTCGATCGACCGATGCCGGTGGCGTCGCAGGCCTCCTTGATCGTGTACGCGATCTTGAAGTCGTCGTTCACTGCCACATCCCCCTTCCTCTCTCTCGGGCTTCGCTCTCTTCACGGCGGTAGGGATCACCGTAGTTGGTTTCGGATATGGCCAAGCCCTCGCGAACGAGGATCGAGCCCAGGTCACGGCCATTGACCGTGCAGGTCGCCACGATGCGCTGGTAGCGGTCGCGGGACTGGACGGTGCAGCGGGCGCCATTCGCGGCGAGCTGACGGGCGCGTTCGGTGGCGCGGTCAGCTGTGGCGCGGGCCTGCTCAGAACAGGCCCAGACGTTCGGCCGTTGGCGGCAGCGAGTGAAGGGCGCCACCTCCCCGGCGTCGATGCCGGCCAGCCGGACGCGGTGGCGCTCGCCGTCAGCCGTCACGCACCGGCCGCTGTCTCCGTCGCTCATAGCGAGGGTGGCGCAGATCAGGAGGATGGGGGTCATGCTTCACCTGCTGCGTCGGCCATCGCGCGGACGGTCCCGCGATCAAGCTGGGTCGCACGGCAGACCTGGCCCTCGGACAGGACGCCCTCATTCAAGAGGCGCATGACCAGACCGAGAGCGCCGCGCTCTGCGGTGTTGCGCGAGTACGACCCGGCATGGCCCCGCTGGCCGTAACGGGCGCGACGAGTTTCCCAGGCGCGGGCTCGGACGTCAGATAGATCCGTCATTCCCCCTCTCCCTGTTTGGCGCGAAGGATGGCGATGCAGAGGGCGATGGCGGGATCCGAGGCCTTCGCCGTTACGGTGCTGGGACCGACCCCGAAGACCACACCTGTGCGGACCTTAAACAGGCTCGCATGCCACCACTCAGCGCACGTCTCCAGGTGGCGCGGTTTACGCTGAGAAAGGGCTATCTCGCGGTCTGACAAGGCCTGCTCAGCAATCCCAAATGCCGCGTCCACTGACCCGCGTAGCGCGTTCCAGCAACACTGCTTCCAGTCGGTGTCATAAGCGTCCTCAAGGCCGAGCGCAGACTGTAGAGCGATGGCTTCGCTCTCCAAGATGATGCCGGTCGCGTGTGCAGCCTCCAGCCTAGCGATGATGGCGGACAGGTCAGCGGTCATGGGTGTCCTCCAACTTGTAAGGATCGCTTACAGGTTCGGTCGTCGGGCGCACGATCACCTTGTCGAGGTTGTCGAGGCCGACGATGCGGATCGCCAGCGCCAGCGCCTGAAGTTCAGCGATGACGGAGAGGTCAGACTGGCGGGGTATGGAGCCGCAGGCGGAATGAACCCTATTCATCTTCTTCTCCTGGTGCTGGAGGGAGGGGGAGCCAGTGGGTCGGCTCCGTCTTGCGGAGCTGCCTATGCTGATCGGACCATCCCTCCGTTCGCCCCGATGACGGCCAATCACCAACAGCCCAATAACGAAGCGACAGTTGGTCTTGTCCGTGGCGATCCGGGTAGAGGCACAGGATCAGCGTCCCATCCTTCGGAGCCGTCTCAATAGGCCGCCACTCCACCATCTCGCGGATGCAGGCGGCGGCGGCACGGGTCGTCTTGAGCGACACATCACCAGCCTCAAGCTTCCGCACTAGTTCCATAGGGTCAGTCATTGGCTTACTCGCCATCGTGTTCGATCCTCCTGATCGGCAAAGGGGCGTCAGTGTCGAGCGTCAGCATCCAGGGATGCCATTCGACTGCTGCGGCAACCTCGGCGACCGTCACCTTCAGCGCGCGAGCCGCCTCTCCGAAGTTGCCGCCGTCCCACTTTCCGGTCTCGCGATAGGCCTTGTTTCCGCGCCGCAGAGACCAACGCTGGACGCGGTTCGACAGGTCGACCAGTGGCCCCTGCTCTTTCAGCCAAT
Organism: Brevundimonas sp. UBA7507; assembly: GCF_002478355.1. Classification (NCBI taxonomy): domain Bacteria; kingdom Pseudomonadati; phylum Pseudomonadota; class Alphaproteobacteria; order Caulobacterales; family Caulobacteraceae; genus Brevundimonas; species Brevundimonas sp. UBA7507. Next base: position 249,250 of record NZ_DLNP01000001.1, read on the forward strand.
CGTCATAGGTTTGCGGCTCACCCACGTTCGGCCTCCTTGCTGAGGAAGGTGCGGGCGATTGATTTTGCCCGGTAGCCTAGAGCTTTCTCCTCATGGCCTTCGTGCTTCTCTCGGTCCCAGATCGGGCGGCGGTGCGTGTTGCAGATGCCGTGCTGGACCGGATGGCCCTCATAGCGACGACACTCCTCGCAAGCGCGTATCGACTCCATGTCTAGGCCACCCTCGAAAGGCTTCGGCTCAATAGCGGCGATCTCTTCCATGGCCTCCACCGCCTCAGCCAGCTTGCGCTCTGCTTCGGTGTTCGCGGCCCGCAGCGCCGAGTTCTCTGCGAGGATGGCTTCTAGGGTGTCGGCTGCGCGAGAGAATGTCTCTGCAACTCCAACGCCATCGAGTTCCCATGTCTTCCCATCATCGAACGAGCATTCGGGCAGGCGGTCTGCTCGCAGCACAGCCTGTAAGTCGAGCAAGTCAGCCAGTTCCGCATGATCGCCGGATTTCAGTATTCCGGGATTCCCGGATGACTGATCGCCGGAGCCGGATGCGAGGGCGGTGATGATGGCGTCGGCAGCGATGAACCGATCCTGCTCCATCGCGACGAAGTGCGATGGGTCAGTGAAGTGCGGCCCAGACACCTTCTCCTTTATGATCTGCGCCACCTTCTCGCGCGGGGTGAGGGGGTGGGGGATGCGGCACAGCGCGTCCAATGTTCCGTGCTGATTGCTCACTCCCCGCCCTCCTTGTCCGAGGGGGTGGCGCGCCGCAGGCCCATAACTTCGGGCCACAGAAGGGCGTAGAGCATCCCGCAGGCAACACCGAAGCCGATGCCGACCTGCCATCCTGTCACGCGGTTCACGATCACAGACACGAAGGACGCAGCGACCAGGGCGGCGATATACGCCGTGATCTTCAACTCACCGGCCATCACCTCGCCCCCTGTTCGGCTTGCAGGGACACGTCGATCGCAAACACCTCGACAGGGTCAGCTCCGAAGTGAGGGTGCGTGATCGTCTTGCGCGTGAAGCCCCGCCATGTCCGCTCTAGGCGGCGGCTTTGGTCGTCTCGAGGCGGATAGCCGCGCGTCAGGACAATGCGCTCATACGAGCGTCCCTCAAGGCGCTTTGACCAGAATGGTGTGACAAGACGGAACTCTTCAACCTTGGTGCCGTCTTTGATCTGATCGAAATAGACGCCATTCAGCGGCAGCGTCAGAACAGCCATAACGCACCGCCTTTCTGTTCGGCTTGCAGGACGGCGAGGGCTTTGATGGCGACTTGTTCGGTTTCATCCGCGCGGCAGGCGCGATATGGATGCGCTATCCCTCGATAGTCTTCACCGCGTTCATCAAAGACCCGAGCGTCAGCGATCTTCTCCAACGCCTCCACCGCTACCCGCAGCGCGTCGCGGGCGGGGTGGGTGATGATGTCGAGCAAGCGCTCGATGATCTCACAGGCCATCGGCTGGCTGGTCATGCGCTCGGTGAAGTCGCGAGCATCGGAAATCCACTTCGACCGATCCGCTTCCGCCACCGGCTGCGCGTCCTCGCGGGCTGGCGGCTGGGCGCGGAGGGCGGCGCGCTCTTGGAGCAGTTCAGCAACCCACTTGTCGCGTTCGTTGATAACTTCCTGCGACTTCTGTCGATCTGAAATGCGGGCCGCGCAAGCAGCCTCGTATTCAGCCTTCCAGTTTACGTCTTCCCCTGCCTCTGCCGGGGCTTCCTCTCGGGTGGCGATGGCGGGGTCTGGCTCGGTGATACCCGGCGCACCTTCCGTCCGAACTCTATAGTCCACCGCCCCGCCTTCCGGCGCGGGGGCTGCGGAGAGCATGGCCTGCCACATGTTGACGACGGAGGCGCGCTCGTCTTCGTTGCTCCAATCGACGGCATCGGCCGCCTTCATCATCGCCTCTGTCGGCTCAACCGGCACGGTAACGCGAGGGGTGGTCATGCTCATGCTGCGATCTCCTCGCGCACAGGGTTCGCCGCTGCGATGATCGCGCGGCCTAGGATTTCCGGGATGGTCGGGCAGACGGCATTACCAAGCACTCGACGTCTGTGTGCCCCATTGGGAAACCCATCATCCACTCGACAAACATTGGGTTCGGAACCCCACCAAGTGCCGTGCTGAGCGAGGTTCCGCCCTGTGCAAACTTGGCCCTCCGGTAGCCGGTCTCCGAGGCCAGCGGGGTAGGCAATAACCCAGACGCGATCCCGCCTGTGAGGCGCGCCAATGGCGTTAAGCGGTAGACAGTGCCACTCCGCATCATACCCGAGCGAAGCAAACTTGCTGAGGATGCGGTCCAGTCCACGAGAGCGAAGGACGGGGGAGTTTTCGAGGATGACAAACTTAGGTCGCGCTTCCTCGACGAGGCGCGCAAGCTCCTCCCACATGGATGACTTTTTACCGTCAATCCCTCGCATCCTCCCGGCCAAGCTGATGTCTTGGCAAGGGAAGCCACCGGTGATGACGTCGACTCTTCCAACTCCATCTGAAACAAGTCGGCTTGCGGTGAGAGTTTGGACATCATCATAGCACGGCACCTCCGGCCAGTGTTTCGCCAGCACTCGGCGGCAGAACGGATCGATCTCGCAGAAGGCCACGGTCTCCATGCCCGCGCGCTCAAGGCCCATGCTGAAGCCGCCGATCCCGCTGAACAGGTCGAGGACTTTCATTCCCCACCCCCGTCCTGCTCACCACGGGCGCGGGCGATCTCTTCGATGTAGCCGTCGAGCCAGTCGGCCTCGTCAGCCAAGGCGATGTTGCCCAGCGAGAGACCTTTCTCGTCAGGCATAGCCTCCTGGATCGTCTGGAGACGCCGATGGATGCAGCGCAGATAGTAAACCGGGTCCGGCCCTGGCGTATGCTTCACCCCGCTCATGCCTCACCCCCACGGATGGAGGCTTGGCGGACTTCCAGCAGGTCGCGCAGGGCCTTGTCTGTCAGCTTGTCGAGTATGCGCGAAGCCGCTCGCTCGGCGAGTTCAGGGCCGACGCCGATGCCCATTCCGACCGGGTAGCCGAGATTGGCAATAGCGCGGTCAATGTCGCGTCCGATCAGGTAGATCAGGCCTTGCTCGACCGGCGATCGATCACCCCCCAGCACCTCTGCCGGGCTCTTGGTTGATTCAGGCATGGGAAGCCTCCTCGCGTTTCGAGGCGCGGGCAGCAGCCATCTTCTCCAGACGGCGGGCCTTGCCATCAGCGCGAGCCGACAGGCGCTCAAGCTCGGACTGGTAGAAGGCGTGGGCCTTGTCGCGAGCCTCGGCTTCGGTGGAGCCGTGGATGACGACCGGCGACCAGCCGATTTTGGAGCCGCCCTTCGACGGCATGGGCATACGGATGCGGGCGATGGCGCCGTGGTTCGCACTGGTCCAGGTGATGACTTCCATCAGTGGGACTCCCGGGGCTGGGGGCGAGCGACGCCGAGCTTCCGCGTCGGCCAGCGGGTTTTGGATTTCGGCCAGATGCCGAGGTGCTTCGCCCGCATCCGGGCAGTCTTCGATTTGACAGCCACGTCCTGGGCCGTTTTTTCGCGGTGCTTGTCGCGAAGGGCCGGGGCGAGGTTGCTCTCACGGTTCTCGCCGCCGTTGATCAGGGCGATGACGTGGTCACAGTCCCAAGGCTCTCCGGCTCCGATCTTGCGGCCGGATATGTGGCAGCGGCCGCCGTGGGCCTCGAACACCCGAGCCCTGACGCGGGCAGGGATGGGGCTGTCGTCGGTCTTGCCGATCCACTCGGGGACTTGGCGGCTCATGCTGCCTCGCAATCTGCAGAGGCGTGGTCGTCGTTCGCCGCGTTGAAGTGCTCGACCTCGACGCCGTTCTCCGCGCACCAGGCGAGGATCAGCTCAATCAGGTCTGAGAACTCGCGCTTGGTCAGTTTTGATGAACGCAGGCCCAGCGGGAGCATAGACGAACCGTCCAGCGTCGGAACGAAGCGGACCTCGCGGCCGAGCGCATGCATGAACAGGCATTTCCACGTTTCGGTGTCCATCTGGACGCCGTTGTGGACGGGGCGAGCCTTCTGGATTTGCCCCAGCAGCGACCAGAGGGCGCGGTTCTGTTCGTCCGAGCGTGTGGCCTCGCGGACCTCCAGCATCCAGGCTGCGCCGGGCTGCCAGAGACGGAGGGCCTTCTCCACCCAGGCATGGGCGGTATCGCGCTGGTCAGGCGTGAGCTTGAGGAGGTGGCGGGTCAAAGCACCTTCTCCTCTCGGATCTCGACGCCGGGGATGGCGGAGCCGCGCCGGCCGGCCCGGATGTCGGCATCAACCAGACGCTGGATCAGTTCGCGGAACGGCTTGTCGTCTTGGCGCCAGTAGAACTTCACGGCCTCGTTCAGATCGAGGATCATCCCTACGTGCTTGGTTCGCAGGCCGATGGCGCGCTCGCCGCCGTTGGCATGGGCGCGATCATTGGCTGCCTGCTTGGCCGCCTTGTCCGCAGCCTCAGCCTGACGAACCTTCTCTTCAGCCGCTTCTCGGGCAGCGAGGTCTGCGGCATTGGCAGCGCCCAGGGCTTCTGCAGCCTCGCGGGCAGCGCGTTCGGCCTCTTCGCGGGCCCGAGCCTCAGCGGCGCGCTTCTCCTCCTCCAACTTGCGCAGGTAGGGAGCGAGTACAGCCTTCAGCGCGGCGACCGCCTTGTGCACCTTGCCCGGTGACTTGTTGGTCGCCGGAGCGAAGAGTGGCGCATACCGCTCCTGCACAGCGGCCTTGGCGTCATCGAACGGCTTGACCTCGGCCTTGCGCTGTTTCTCCGCCGCATCTGCGGACTTCCGCAGAGCGTCGATGATCATGGAGACTGCGTCCGCCTGCTTCTGGTTCTCGACCGGCTGGCCGTCAGCCCAGTTGCGGGCTTCCTCCAGCCAGGTCTCGGCGTCCTCGGCGATGAGGTCGAAGGGTGTCGAGTTGGATAGGTGGATTGGCTCTGCCGCAGCGAGGTTAGTCGACATACTCGACCTCCCCACGAATGATGCTGGGGTCGGCAGCGACCTGTTCCAGCATGTCCGCCAGTCCGCCGCCGCAGATGGTGAAGCCCTGGCGCGTGTACTTGATCACCCTCCGCAGGCTCGATGCGCCGTAGCGCAGCCTGCCGGGGACCAGCTTATTGTTCGCCAGATCCCACAGGGTCCACGGACCAAACGCCATGCGGGCGCCGTCAAAGCCGCACTGGCAGATGCTGAAGTCGAAGCTTTCCAGAACCGCGTCCAGGCTCTCGAAATACTCGATGCGGATCGCTTGAACCTTCAGCTCCGGGCCACCCGGCGAGAACTCGTCATCACCGATGGGCTTGGCCTTCACAGCTGGGATGCAGAAGGTGACGTTGAAGTCGCTTTCGTTGGTGCGGAACCCGCCAGCCTTTTCAATCGCCTTGCAGAAGGCGTCGAACTGCCCTTCATCCTTGAAGAAAAAGTCGAAGTCGCTTTCCTGCGGCTTGCGGGTAACGACCCGACGAACAGCGCCGCCAGCGATCCATGGGCCGCCAGCTGTCACATTCGGCAACCGATCCAGTGCTTTCGCGAAGTCGGTTGTCTCGTATTCCGAGTGCCCGTAGCGGCTCCAGAAGGTGTCCAGATCGAAGTGCTGAATATCCATCAGGCCGCGTCCTTCTCGTCGAAGGGCGTCGAGGCGTTGGCGGCCTCGGCCGGTGCGAAGCGCTTGGCCTCGGACTGCATGACCTTGACGACGTGCGCGTAGTCGCCGTCGCTCAGCGACTGCCGCAGACCTTCCTTCTCGCTGTTCCAGAAGTGGGTGAACTCGTCCTTCGTCCGCGCTTGGCGTAGCTGGTCGGCCGCATATTGCGCAGCGGCGGACGGACCGGTCTGCTCACGGCGGTCCTGACGCGGGCCGCTGGCGGCGTTGCCGTCGTCGTCCTCGGGCGCAGCGCCGGTCATCGCCAGCAGGGAGTAGCGACGACCATAGGTGATCGCCGAGCCAACGCCCTGAGGATCGGTTTTGGAGGGGCGCAGCCTCAGGGTGCTGCTGACAGACGATCCGCTCTCGTGGAGCAGGGTCGTGGTGATCGACACCCAGTCTCCGTCATTCACCGCGTTCTGGATGACGCCGATGCCATGCTCGTTGAGCGCGGGCACAACCGCTTCGACCACCTCGGCCAGATCGGCGTACTTGGTCCGGAAGTGATCGTTGCGCGCCGCCTTCTTGATGGCGTCCATGGCCTTCTGCGCGGCGACGTAGGCCTTGGCGATGGGCGGGCGTTCGCCCTCCCAGATCAGGCCGTAGTTGGGTTCGATGGTCAGCGGGGGCATGTGCGCCTCAGTGAGAGCGAGAGCCATCGAGGGGGCGTTGTTGGCGCCCGCCTCGTCTCTGGCTTCGGAAGGGGTGCGGGTCATCCGATCACATGCGAGCGGTGATCGATGCGGAAGGTCAGGGCCTCTCCGGCTTCCCGCATGGAGCGGGCGCGGTTCCAGGCCATGCGCGCGGCTTCACGGGCGGTCCAAGCCGCATGACGCTCGCGATGCGCCGCGCCGTGGCGGTCCAGCCAGTTGAGCGTCGCCGTGTGCTTGATCAGCGACTGCGCGTGAGGCTGGCGGGGAAAGGGGATCACGGCTCCCATCAAGCAGCCCTCGGGTAGAGGGCCGCTGCGGATGCCTGCAGGACGGCACGAACCTCGGCGCAGTCGACCGGAGGCTCGTAGCCCATAGCGTCTCGCCACAGGTCAGCCTTGCTCTTCCAGTTAGCGAACACCGCGCCGGTCGACATTCCGGCTTCGGTCGAAATCTCCCGGATGCCCATGCGCTCATACGTGGCGGGCTCGGCCCAGAGCTTTCTGGCGGCGGCGATCAGTTTGGCGCGCGTGGCGGCCTTGGCTTGCTGGCGCTTGTTCAAGCTGCAATCTCCCGGAAAAGATCATTGGCGGGGATGCGGATCGCGGGCTGGGGCGATGGGGCGCCTTCCAGCAGGGCGATGATCCGCTTGGCGGCCGTCAGAGCGTCAGCGATGTGGCGCTCGGCCTTGACCGTGTTCGACAGCGACAGTGCAGAGCGGGCGCGAGCCAGATCAGCGTCCATGTCGATGCAGAGGTCTTCTGCGGCGATGATGGTGTCCCGGTTCATCACGCGGCCATCCCAAAGGTGGCGGCCCGAACCACAATGGCTTTGCGGCGCAGTTCGGCAGCCTCAGCGCGGAAGAGCGCCGCCGTGTGGCGATAGTCCTTCGCAGCCGAAGGGTATTGCTCGGCCAGCGCCTCGTTCTTGTCCGCCCAGCGGATCAGCTCGTCAGCACGATCATCGAACAGCGACCCATCGGCTTCGCGCAGGGCGGTCAGGTCGGCTTCCAGGCGCGCTTCGATCGCGCGGTTCTCTGCGGTCGGCGCGGGGAAGGTGGCACGAAAAGCGCTCAGTGCTGACCAGGCTGCCGCCTTCGAGTCGTGGGTGATTTCGTTCTTGAGTGACATCGTTCGTCTCCCGTTGATGGAGAGACGGTAAGTCGGAGATTTCCGACCGTCAACATAAAAGATCGGAAATCTCCGACTTTTCTTGTGTGCGCCAAACCCGGTCGTAGATCGAGGGCGCGCGACTCGACTCGGTCGACGCCGGTGTGGCGTTGTGGGTGTTAACTTTTGGAGGAAGGCATGCCGCGTCGGCTGCACTACTATGCGCAACCGTTCTGGAGAGGTCGGCCCGGCAAGCTCTATCCGTTTGTCTGCGCCGTGGACGCCGAGGAGGGCGGGCGCATTCTCGCGCTATCGGCAGAAGGCGTGCACGTCTTCCAGCAGTGGCGCGACGAAGAAGCGGGCACGATGGATGAACCGGAATTGCTCCAGGCGATCGGTAATGTGCCTGACGAAGCCCTCATGATCGATCCGGAAGGGCGTGACCCCTGGCTCGACGACTTCGCCTATTTCAAGATCGACTGCAGTGCTGCCGGGGACGTTTGGACACAGGTGGATCTGTCGGCACGTGATGGCGTGGACGAAGAGGCGGCCAAGCGGATCGAAAATGCGCGTTACTGACCTGTGTTATCTAGACGCGCGATAGCTGCGTGATATGACGAAGTTATGCGTCTAGGCAGGGGGCTTGGGCGGATTAACTTCGGGGCATCCCAAAAATGAAGATCAACCTGCTCGCCATGGCTGGCGTCGCTCTCTCGTTGGCTGCGTGTGAAACCACCACCAGCTATCCCTATCAACCATCGACCCAGAACGTGATGGCGTTTCAGGCTGCGCTGAAGCCCAGCAACACAAAGGTTCAGCTTGGCGCATTCACGCGCGATCAGGCGATCAACACCACGCCGGCTTGCCGGATGATGGGGCCAGTGGATGTGGCGCCGGGCAAGACGGTTGAGACCTATATCCGCGACGCCTTCCAGGCCGAGCTGTTCCAAGCAGGCGTTCTGGACGCCTCTCAAGGTGCTGTCGTCATGGGCCGACTGGACGCCCTCGATCTGAACAGCTTCGGCACTGGCAGTTGGTCCCTGACGATGACGTTGTCTTCGAACCTCGATCCAGCGGGCTATCAGGTTTCCAACACCTACCCCTTCTCTTCGAGCTTCTCCGCCGTTTCCGCCTGCAACAACGCGGCGGCAGCGTTCGGCCCGGCTGTAAATGACCTGATCGCCAAGGCCATCCAAGATCCCGGCTTCAAGCGCATCACCGGCGCGCGATAGGTTGCATCGACAGGAGAGCAAACGGCGGCTCCGTAGGGGGCCGCCGTCTTCTACTTGGAGTAGGCAATGAAGATCGTCCCTCTGGGTGTTGCAGCGCTTCTAGTGTTCGCGCCGGCCACAACTGCGGCCCACCCAGGCGGCCTGAATTCCGAAGGCTGCCACAACGACCGGAAGAATGGCGGCTATCACTGCCATCGCGGCAGCAGCGGCGGTTCCTCGCGTTCCGCTTCACCCAACCAAGCCCGAGGGCTCATTGGTTCTGGCTCAAGTTCTGCTGCGGCCTTCCGTAACTGCTCTGAGGCTAGAGCGGCGGGCAGGGCACCTGTACGTCGCGGCCAGCCAGGCTATGGTCCGCACCTAGACCGTGACGGTGATGGGGTTGGGTGCGAGCGGTGATGGATTTGAAGAACGGCGGCTCCATCCGGGGCCGCCGTATCCAATTGATCTGCTGATTGATCAGTCCGGGTTCGCGATTGGCGGCGTAGCAGGCGGAGCCTTCGCCGCTTCCTCCTCCAGCTTTCGGCGCTGGTCGGGGTTTTCGTCAGGCTGAGGCGTGGTGACGCTGGGGTCAGGCTCTCGTTCCCGACGTTCGGCGTCCTCAGTCTCGCGCCTGGCCTGCTCCTGCAGGCTGTCTTTATCGGCAGGGCCGCGAGGGTCAGGGTCGTTTGGCGGGACGTCGGTCATGGTCATCTCCCTGTTTGTTGCCTGAAACCAAGCGGTGGGAGGTTTGTCGGTTCCTGCTGTCGAGCTACTTCGATCTGAAACGGCCCGGTGAGAGTCGAGGGGGCGCTCTCAAGTCGGGCCGATAAGCCCACCGGCGGAATGGGAAGTTTCAGATTGGCAATTCGCCCTGCTGCTTTTGCAGCAGGAGCTTTTTCGCCATTTCGTCGATCATGCCGGTCTGGATCCCCCTGATGATGACGTATGGTTGCATCATCGGATCAGCAAACCGAAAAGTCTGTTGACGTTCACCGCCTCGCTTAACCAAAACGTTTCCGCCATCTTCCGAACTAAAGCGCCGTAGGTGCTTTTCGAAGTGCGCAATGCGTTTCTTGTCTCTCATTATAGCGCTGTATGGCTCGACCACATCAGTAGCCTTAAAGAAGCCCTCATCGTCACACTTGGCTAAGGCACAGGCTAGTAACGACTCCTGAAGGTTGCTTTTCTGATTAGTACGCGTAGCGGCCCGGTAGGCATCTCTGAAAGACACCTCTGTATCATTAATAAAACGGGTCATCGCGGCGTCGACGTCGGCATTTGTCACGGTCAGTTTTCTTTGCTCAATGGCGTTGAGCGCTGCGTGCTTGGACAGAACTTGTGTAAAGAACGGCAGTCCCCGAGATAAGATGACAATCGTCAGGATTGCATCTGGCGTGAACTTCATCGGGGTTTGGCTCACGCGCTGATAAATAATTTCTTTGAGTTCGTCCTCAGACATTCGATTAAGAGGAACTTGAACGATAGCGCGGTCGGTAGATGCGTGATCCTCAACCAGTTCTGATATGTTTTCGGCAACTCCAACTAGAATAACTGTTGTCGTTATCGAGAAATCATAAAGCTCCTTGATCAGGTTGGCTGTCAGTATCTTGGCGTCTCTGTTGCCGAGTTTGTCGTACTCATCAATGATTACGACGGGTAGCGCATTGGGGCTAATTTTCTGAAGTTCTCGACGGACCTGCGAGGGGGTAAGGCTTTCAAACTCCGTCTGTATAGGGACGTAATCTCCCTTTCCGCTGCCGGTGGCGACTGACTTTAGTTCTTCAAGTGCTCTTATCCAGAGAGAGGAAAAATCGTCTTGAGGGCCGGTTTGTACGCGTGCCACCACAAAGCTCTGGAGCGTTTTGCCGTACCGGCGCCAGAAAATATTCGAGAGAGACGTTTTCCCGACACCCCGCTCCCCAAACAGCACGACGTGTCGGGAGCGCTCCATCACTGTGCGAAGCATCTTGGTCACCTCGTTGAGGCGGCCGGCAAACATTTGCTCTTCATCGACTGGGGCACCGTCGAAAAGGCGAGATATCTCGAAATCGAGCATCAGCCAGTCGTCGGAGGACATGGGGGCAGCTTTAGACATGGTTCAGTCCGGCCTCTGGGAGTCGTTCGAAGCGTTGACTATCATGTCTACGGCGTTGACTAAAGGGGCTGGAGGGCTGACAAGGTGCTTGCGAGTTCTCTCTCCCATCCTTAGCCATGCAGCCCTTGCGGGGCTCAGTGATCAACTGGCTCGCCGGCGCTCTAACGTTGCTGCCATGTCGATTAGGGTTTGCACGTCCGCGGGATCCAGTCCGTCTGTGATAGTCACCAACTCCGCCACGCGTTCGTTCGTGACGAAGGGGTTGGTCCGAAGCAGGCCGGGATTTGTGGAGAAAGCACGGGCAAGACCTTCTAGCTGGCCGGGGCTTGGCGCCAGGAGCCCTTGCTCGATGTCCGACACAGTACCGGCCGTAAGGCCACTGTCAGCCGCCACGTCCTGCAGGCTTAGATTCCTGTAATCCCGCCAAGCCCATGAAAACACGTTGTGGCGCGCGGCAGCGGCGGAGAACCGCTGAGTCTCTTCTTCGGTTAGGCGCCGCCGCGACCGCCCGGGCGATTTGAACTCGTCGTCCGTAAAGTAGCGCTCATCGCATTGTAGGGCGATCGCCAATGGCGTCAGCACATCAGAGGACAGGGTGTGTTTTTTGCCGTTCAGGATGTCGGAGAGATAGTCCCGACCCTTGCCGATCTCGGTGGCAAGCGGGATCGGCTTCTTGCCTGTCGCGGCCAAACGCTCGCGCAAGCGCTCTCTAAGTGTGTCGCCATCCATGTCGGAAATGTCCGACGAATGGGCTAAACGCGCTACGCGGAAATTTCCGATTGACGAAGTCGGAAATCTCCGACTATCTTCCGGCGTATGGAAAGCACCCTGCGTCGTCACCTGGAAACCTGCGCTGCCGAGTTCGCGAAGGCAACCCAGCGCGAGCCCTCGACTGTCGCTCGCCTTTCAACCGGCGACTGGCGGTTCTTTGATCGCTTGAGCGATGGCGCGTCTTTCACGGCGCGGAAGTACGACACCGTCATGGCGTGGTTCTCTGCGAACTGGCCATCCAGTCGCGATTGGCCCAGCGACGTTCCTCGCCCCTTTATCTCCGCCAACGATTCCTCTCCCTCATCGGAGGCTGCGTAGACCATGCGCGCCTCTCCGAAATCGCGTCCCTCCCACGCGATGACAGCCCGCCGGGGGCGCCATCCCCCCGCAAGCCTCCGGCGGGCACCCTCATGACCGACGCCGAATACGCCCGCATCGCAGAGATCGTTCACGGCGTCCTCGTGCGGACGCTGCATCCGAGCGTCCTGCGCCCGTCGCCTGAACCTCCTCCCCAACCTGCCAACGATTCCGACCCCGAGCCTCCACTGCATGCGGCCTGAATAGGCCCCGCCCGAGGAAGCGTCACCTTGCAAGCTGCTGGATAAGCGCAATGAACGAAGACAGAACATTCGACCACGCTAGGCTCAAGGCCCTCTTCGCCAAGCTGGTTGTGAAGGTCGGCCGACAAGATGCGGCTGCGGCGCGCCTTGGCATCAGCCGCCAGCGCGTTTCGCAACTGTGCAGCGCCAATCTCGAACACGCCCGCGATATCCCGACGTGGGAACAGGTGTGGACCCTGGAGGACGCTTGCGGCCAGTCGGTGATCTTCGGAGCCTTCGCCGCGGAGATAGAGCCACCCGCCGTCGCCACGACGGCCTGTCCGGTCAAGGAATCCCACGACGTTGTTCAGGCTGCGGCCGCCATCCTCCCCATCGCCTCGGCGATCCAGGCGGGTGATCTGGACGCCATCGACGCCCTGATGGATGGCCTCGACCGTGTGAAGCACGAAGCGCGCGAGCTCCGTGCCGTGGCCACGAACGTCACGCGCCTTCGGGAGGTCTGCTGATGTTCGGCTTTCGCACCCTAAGGGCTCGCTATCGCCTCGCCGTCGCTGAGGCCGACTTCCTCCGCTGCAAGGACGAGTGGAACGAGGCGTATCACCGCCAGGACACTCGCCGCATGGGCATTGCCGGAGCCAACCTGCGCGCGGCGCGGAATGCTCAGATGCGCGCCGAGATGGACGTCGCCAGCCTGCGCCGCCGCCCCAAGGTGGGAGTGACGCTATGACCCAGCGCGTCAACGTCCAGACTTGTACCCTACGCCGGGATGGCCAGCATCTGGTCACGTATCGGGTCGGTTCGTCGGTCTATTCCGCACTTTCTCCGAAGTCCGTCCAGCCGGGGACCGACGTGCGCGTGCGCGACGGAAAGGTGATCGGATGACCCGCGCTACCAACGCCGGAGCTCAAGGCAATGCTGGCGTCTTCGCCACCTGTCGCCGGGGCGGGCTCACCCACGAGGAAATCCGCGAGATCGAGGCGCACCGCGCTAAGGATCGGCCGACGCCGTGGCAGGCCCTGGCCATCCGCTACGGCCGGTCAGAGATTGAAATCCGCGCGCTGTTTCAAACGAAGCCCGCGAACGACGTCGCTCCCGCTTGGCCGCTGGGCGCCTGTGACGCGCCCGTTCGCAGCCTGATCGAAACCGTCTGCCGCCAGCATGGCGTCACGCCAAAGTCGCTTCGCCCGAACCCTGCCAACGGGCAGCGCGAGGGCGTTAGCAACATGCGCGCTTTGCGGGCCTGCGTCGCCACAGTGCGAGCGGCTTTCCCAAGCCTGACGCTGATCCAGCTTGAGGGCATCTTCCTACGGGACAAGGCCTACATCAGCAATCTGATCAAGCAGGGGCGGGCAGCATGAGCGCTCAGATCATCCCCCTGAACCCTCAGCGTTGCGCAGCTCTCGCGCCATCCGAGCAGGTCGCCCGCATCTCCGACGTCGTCACCGGGGAGATCGCCAGTCTGGCGACCGATCGCAAAGACAGCATCCGAGTTGCCCGTCTCTTCACCCGCCAAGCCGCCCTCTATGCCGGATGGCTCCAACCGCTTGAGACGGCACAGAGCCTGCGCGCCTTGGCCGACGAGCTGGAGGGCATGGCATGAGCACGATCAACATCGCTGATGTCCGGGTGAACGGTGGAACGCAGTCTCGCGCTGCCATCGATCGCGGGGTCGTCTCGGAATATGCCGACGCCATCAAAGGCGGCGCCAGGTTCCCGCCGATCACCGTCTATTTCGACGGCGTATCCTACTGGCTCGCGGACGGCTTTCACCGTTACGAAGCCTATGCGCTGGCCCAGGTCTATGAAGTCCCCGCAGATATCCGGCAGGGGACGCAGCGCGACGCCATCCTGTTCAGCGTCGGGGCCAACGCCTCGCACGGCCTGCGCCGCACGAACGACGACAAGCGCCGCGCCGTCCAGACCCTGCTGAATGACCCGGAGTGGGCCGTCTGGAGTAATCGCGAAATCGCCCGTCAATGCCAGGTCGATGAAAAGACCGTCCGCCGCTACCGAGAAGAGGCATCTGCGGAAAAGCCGCAGATAGCACCTGAGCGGACCGTCAGCCGCGGCGGCACGACCTACCAGCAGAACACGGCCAACATCGGCGCATCGCCAAAACCCGATCAAGCCATGAGGGAGTTCGGCACCGCCGAGCCTGCTCCTGAGGAAGGTGCGGGCCAGGATGCCGCGTCAGCGCTCGAAGAGGAGCCCGCTGCTGATGACCCTGAAGCCAAGGTTCGCCGCGCACTGGCGCGGCTGACCACGGACGGCCTGATCGATGAGGTGATTGGACTGCGAGCCGACCTCGACGACGCCAAGGCGAAGGCCGACGCGGTTACGCGCGAGCGGGACGACCTGAGGGCTAAGCTGAAGGAAGCCACGTCGGCTGATCTGGGGCGCGCCCTGGGCAATGCGCAGCGCCGGGCTGACACCGCTACCGGCCGGATGAACGAATACATGGCCCAAGTGAAGCGGCTGGAATACCGGCTGAGGAAGGCCGAGGCGCGGGTCAAGGAACTGGAGGAAATGGAGGTCGTGCCAGCATGACCTCTATCCTCACTCGCATTCGCGCCAATGGCGGCGACGTGGTCCGTCAGGAGTGGCGTTTCGCTCTCCGTCGCGGCCGCCTGACACAAGAGGCTGTCGCCTGGGTCCGCGCGCGCTGGGCTGACGTGTGCCGTGAGGCATGGCCGCTGTTTGACCTGTGGGAAGAACGCGCGGCCATTATGGAGTTCGACGGCGGGCTTTCGCGAGCCGACGCCGAGCGCGCCGCCTACGCGGAGGTCGCGGCATGCTGAACCTCTTCGAGAGCAAAGAGATCGTTCTACGCCCCTATCAGGACGGCGCCATTGAGTCGCTGCGAGAGAACATCCGCGCACACATCCGGCGGCTAATCCTGTGCGCCGGCACCGGGGCAGGGAAGACAATCTGCGCTGCTCATCTCCTAAAGGAGGCCAGCCGCAAGGGGAGCTATGCCCTCTTCATCGTCGACCGTGTCGCTCTGGTGAATCAGACGTCTGAGGTCATGGACGAGTACGGCGTCGAGCATGGCGTCATCCAGGGGATCAATCGGCGCTGGTCGCCGCGCGAGCACGTCCAGATTTGCTCGGCCCAGACGCTGGCTCGCCGCGGTCTTCCTCGTGAGCCTGATCTGATCATCGTGGACGAATGCCACGCCCAGTATCAGTCCACGCTCGATCTGATGGCCCGCTATCCCGACGCCGTGAAGATCGGACTGACGGCGACGCCCTTCACCAAGGGCATGGGCAACCACTGGGACGGGATGGTCAACGTCATACCCACACGCCAGCTCATAGCAAGCGGCTATCTGGTCGAGCCCAAGATCTACATCGCGCGAAGCCCCGATGAGAGCGAGTTAACCCGGAACAGCTTCGGCGAGTTCTCCGACGAGAGCGCCGCCTCGGCCGGGATCAAGATTGTCGGTGATGTGGTCAAGGAGTGGGAGGCCAAGACGCAGGAGCACTTCGGCGGGCCCGCTAAGACCATCGTGTTCAGCCCCACCGTCGAGCATGGGCGGGAACTCTGCGCGGCGTTTGCCGCAGCGGGTTACAACTTCCAGCAGATCAGCTACCTCGACAAGGACGACGACGCTCGCGCCGAAAAGATCGCGGAGTTCCGGCGCCCGGACAGCATCATTCACGGCCTGGTGTCCTGCGGCGTGCTGACCAAGGGTTTTGACGTTCCTGACGTTCGGATCGGCGTCTCCTGCAAGCCGTATCGCAAGAGCCTCTCCAGCCACATGCAGGAGATCGGCCGCGTCATGCGCACGATCCCCGGTGAGGAGAAGAAGGCGCTCTGGCTCGACCATAGCGGCAACTTCGAACGCTTCGCCCTCGACATGTACGACGTCTGGGAGAATGGACCGGGCGAACTGGATAAGGCCGAGAAGCGCGACAGCGTGGCCCGCGAGCGCGATCCTCAGGTGCGAGAGAAGGTCGTTTGCCCGGAATGCTCGGGCGGCCTCAGCGGCAACACCTGCATGTCCTGCGGGTGGGAGCGACCAGCCCGCTCGCATATCCACGCCGTGGAAGGCGAGCTGAAAGAGTTCGACCCCACAACGCTGGGGATCGAGGCGCGCGCCGGCCTTCGGGCGGAGTGCCTGAAGAACCCGCGAGAGGTCTGGAAAGCTGCGCTCCACTACTGCGCCCAGTCCACACGAAAGGGCGAAGATCACGCCCGCCGATGGGCCTACGGATCCTGGCGCGGCATCTACCCAAGCGCGAAGCTGCCCTTTGGTTGGTACGACATGGCGGTCCCCGCCGTTGTCGACCCGAACGCCTATGGGCTCATCGAGCGCGAGGTGAAGCGCTTC
The DNA here is from genome assembly GCF_002478355.1 of Brevundimonas sp. UBA7507. Taxonomy (NCBI): domain Bacteria; kingdom Pseudomonadati; phylum Pseudomonadota; class Alphaproteobacteria; order Caulobacterales; family Caulobacteraceae; genus Brevundimonas; species Brevundimonas sp. UBA7507. Next base: position 265,605 of record NZ_DLNP01000001.1, read on the forward strand.
CGCAAGCACAGCAATCTGCGGAGGGCCGCATGATCGCTCTTTCCTTGGACGAGGCGATGCGCCGGGCCTGTGAGGCCGTGAAGGTTGCTCCTCCCAAACGTCGATGCTCGCCGGGCCGATGGACCCGTACGGACTCCCTCGGGAAGAACGGCAAGAACGATGCGGCCGTGAAGATCGACGATGATCAGAAGGGCGGCTTCGTCTACAACTATCAGACGGCTCAAGGTCAAAAATTCCGCATCGACGGTGCCAATGACAACCGCCCAGCCGATCCCAAGATCGAGGCCCAGCGGCGGGCTCGAGAAGCCGAGCGCGAAGCGGAGCGCCGCCAGGTCGAGCGCATCTGTGTCGACATAGTCCGGGGCTCCCGGACGGACGTGCACCCCTACCTGAAGGCGAAGGGTTTCCCCGAGGAGAAGGGCCTCGTCTGCGACGACCCGCGGGATTTCTTTCCGTCAGGACGGCTCGGCGAAATGCTGGCCCACGCTCTGCCCGAGGCCCAGGGACCGCTCCTGATCGTGCCGGGCCGCGTCGGCAAGACGATCACAACGCTCCAATTCGTCGCTCCGGATGGGACGAAGAAGAACATCCTAAGGGGCGTCATGTCCGGCGCTTCACACAGGATCGCTACGGGGCGCGACACATGGGTCTGTGAGGGGATCGCCACGGCGATGACCGTGCGGGCAGCGCTGCGCCTCCTGGGCGTCTCTGCGACGGTCCTCTCGGCCTTCTCGGCATCCAACGTCGGTCAGGTGGCTGAGGCCATTGGGGGCTCGAGGATTGCTGCCGACCACGACAAGCCGGTGGAGAGCCTTGAGGGACTCGGCACTGGCGAGTTCTACGCGCGCCGCTCCGGCCGGACATGGGTCATGCCTCCGGCCCTCGGTGACGATTTCAACGACATGCACCAGCGGGAGGGTCTTAGGGCCGTCGCCCTGCGCCTCAGGGAGGCGATGGGATGATTGAGAGACCCTGCGCTCTCGAGGAACGCAGGGCCGGGCTGGCGGACGGTTTGAAGACAGTGGCGCCAGACACCGGAAGCCTACCACGGGGCGGGATCACAGGCGAAGCGCAGTCCGAAAGAGAGAAGCGCGATCCCCGGCACGGTGACGATGACGTGTCGCAAGTAGCTCTCAACGATCCGGGGATGGTCACTCCACTGGATCGGCCAATGCGACGGCTCGGCTCCGGCCAGCAAGATCGCGGAGGCATAGGGACTAGCTCGGGTCGTCGCCTGACGCCTGGGCTAGTCGTCCTATGCCTTCCGCTCAGGCTCTCTCCAACCAGCAACACGTTTTAGAAGGAACAGCGACATGAGCAGGAAGAGGAAACAGAAGATCACGCTCCGCAAAGTCGCCAGCGTCGAGACGGCCGAGGCTCCGGTCATCTCGAATGATCAGTTGCGCGATCGCCGGGCCGAGATCGCTCGCCTGAAAGCTCAAGGGGCTGAGGTCAACGCAGACAAACGGTCTGGGGTGATCCTGGCCGCGTGGCGTCGGGACGTCTTCACGATCCTTCGCACGCGCTACGGCAAGCCGTCAGAGGGATATCCCAAGGGCAAGCCCGCGCTCTCGCAACGGGCCTATGAAGCGTTCCGCGCCCATGAGCTGGACATTCACATCTCCGCCGGGGCGACGTCTGGAGAGCGCGGGCCGGACTACATCCGCGCCACGTCCGATGGCGCGCCTGGACAGAACATCACGCAGGAGGCCATTGACGGCGCCACTCGGGTCAAGAAGACCCTCCAAGGGCTGAGCCCCTCGGATGCTCGCCTTCTCACTGCGCTGATGACGGGTGATCGCGCGCTGGCGAAAAACTGGCGCGCCACGGTCCAGGCTGAAACCGGCGAGAGGGCTGATGAGGGGCAGACGGCCCGTATCCGGGCGCTCGGCGACAATCTCATCCACGCCCGCGGTGTCGCGACGGCCAAGCCGAAGCAGGTGGCGAACGACGCCGTCCCGCTCGAACCGCACCAGAAGCCGCTGACGTGGTTCAGGGGCGCGGACTTCGGTTAGGATCAGTCATTGCCCGACCGGTCGAAGCAGGGTACGAAAAGACAAGGTCGCTTCGCGCGTCCGGAAACATGGCCCACGGGAAACCGGCGGGCCTTTTTCTTTGCCCTCCGACCATGTTCGGCCCTGCGGGAATGGCTGGATCAGATGGCAGTTCGAGACCGGATGACGAACTCGAAGCTGTTGAAATGATCGACCAACCCTGCCAGTTCGGCGGGATCGCGGTCAGACGACGCCTCCAAGATTAACTTCTCGGCACCAGACCCGTCAGCATTGAGCTGATAAATGGCGAGCGACCCATCCGGCTGCGCTTCTGCTCTGTGCTTGATCGTCGTGCGCACCGCTTCCTCAGACATCGCTCGCTCTCCGCTTCCTGCAAGAGCGCAGCTTGGACGACGTCGTTCATCCAAACAATAGGAGGTCCCATGGTCCCCATGAAAGCCCTCGTCGGCTTCTCGCTCGGTGACGGCTCGGCAGCTGCCGGCGCCACCTTCAACGCCAAGGATGCAAAGGCCGCTGACCGCCTGGAGGCGGCTGGCGTTGCGGAGCGGGTGAAGGCTGAGACCCAACCTGCGCCGAAGGCCGAAGCGAAGTCGGATGGGCGCCCTAAGTAACAGCCGCCACGAGCGGTTCGCCCAGGCGCTGGCCAAGGGGTTAAGCCAGAGTGAAGCCTACGAAGAGGCGGGTTACAAGCCAAGCCGCAGCGCCGCCGCTCGCCTCGCCGCCGATGTGAACATTTGTGAGCGGGTTTCCGCCATTCAGAACAGGGCGGCGGAACGCACGGAGATCAGCGTCGCCAGCATCACCGAGCGGCTCCTAGCCATAGCGGCCAAGGCCGAGAAGAGCGGGGATGCACCGATGCTGCAAGCCGCCCGCGCAAGCCTCATGGACGCCGCGAAGTTGAACGGCCTCGTCATCGAGAAGGGTGACCACCAGCACAAGCACACCGGCCTATCGGTTACCTACGTCACGTCGGATGATCCTTTGCCTTCGCCGAGCCCTGAGGACTACGAGACAGAGGGATGATCTACGAGCCCATCCCGGCCTTCCGGTTCCTGACCGCGAAGCCGCTGGGCTCCTACCGCTTCCGGGCGGCGCACGGCGGGCGGGGTTCAGCCAAGTCCTGGTCGGTCGTTGATGCCGCGATCTTCCATACGGTGACAACGCCCCGGCTGCGCGTGGTCTTCCTGCGGGAGATCATGGCGAACCTGACGGAGTCGTCGCTGGAGCTGGTCCGCAAGCGGCTGGAGCATTTCGGCCTGCTGGGGTCGTACTTCCGCGAAGTGAACGGCACCTTCCAGGGCCTCGGCGGCCAGAAGATCATGTTCATCGGCCTCTGGAAGGGCGGGAAACCCGAGGGCATCAAGTCGCTGGAAGGCGCAGGGCTGACCATTCTGGAGGAGGCCCAGGAGGTTCGGCAGGCGTCGCTGGACGTGCTGCTGCCGACGATCCTCCGCACCGCAATCTCTGAGCTGTGGGCGATCTGGAACCCCCGGCTCGATACGGACCCGATTGACGTTTTCTTCCGGGGGCCGGTGAGGCCCAAGGGCGCCATCGTCCGCAAGATCAACTTCGACCAGAACCCTCACTTCCCTGACGCTCTGCGCGAGCTGATGGAGCTGGACTTCGCGAAGGACAAGCTGCGAGCCGCTTGGATCTGGCTCGGGGCCTACATGCCATCGGTCCAGGGGGCGATCTGGAACCGCGAGGGACTGGACGAAGCCTGGCGCGAGGGCCGCAACGCCCCGGAAGGAAGCTGGGGCCGGGTCGTCGTGGGGGTCGACCCCTCCGGTGGGGGTGATGACGTCGGGATTGTTGTGACGGCCGAGTACGGCGACGGCGCGATTGTCCTGGAAGACGCCACCTGTCCGGCGACCTCGCCGATGGCCTGGGCGACCGCTGTAGCGAAGGCTGTGGATCGCTGGGGCGCGGATTGTGTGGTCGCAGAGAAGAACTTCGGCGGCGACATGGTGGAAAGCACCCTTCGGGCTGGTGGTGTCAGAACCCGCGTCGTCATGGTGACGGCCAGCCGGGGCAAGCAGGTCCGCGCTGAGCCAGTGGCGGCCCTCTACGATCAGAAGCGGATCAGGCACCGCGAGCAGTTCCCGCTGATGGAGGCCGAGATGCTGATGACTACCCCGGCCGGCTTTCAAGGCGACCTTTCGCCGAACCGCATGGATGCTCTGGTCTGGGCCGTGACTGAGTTGAAGGTCGTGGATCGCCCCGTGCTCGACATCGACAGCATTCTGTGAGGTCAGACCATGGGTGAAGTGATCACCATCGGCGACGGCCTCGCCAATGCTCTGTCCGGTCTGGGTACGGAGCGCGACAAGGCGGCGTCCACCTACTACGCCGAGCCGACCATCGACCCGCAGGAGTTGGTCAACGCCTATCGCGGCTCGTGGATGGCCCGTAAGATCGTGGACATCCCGGCGCTGGATAGCTGCCGCGAATGGCGTGCCTGGCAGGCTGCTGATGGCCAGATCGAGCTGATCGAGGCCGAGGAGAAGCGGCTCAACGTCCAGGGCAAGGTGCTGGAGGCCCGCAAGAAGGCCCGGCTGTTCGGCGGCGCGGCGCTCTATGCCGACTTCGGTGACGACGCGTCGCAGCCGTTGGACCTGAACCGCGTCCAGAAGGGCGGCATTCGGTTTCTGAAAGTCTTCACGCCTCGCCGACTGGTGGCCGGAGAGATCGAGACGGATCCGCTGTCCGAGTTTTCGGAAATGCCAAAGGAGTTCACCGTCGCGGGCGGCGCGACCGGACAGGCTCGCATCCACCCGTCCCGCTTGACCATCTTCTACGGCAACGAACTGCCAGAGCCGGACATCACCTCCAGCGCCTTCGGATGGGGCGACAGCGTCCTGATCGCGGTCATGTCGGCTGTAAAGCAGGCAGAGAGCGCCTCGGCCAACATCAACAGCCTGATCTTCGAGGCCAACGTCGACGTCGTGTCGATCGAGGGCTTGGCCGAAATCCTCAAGATGGCCGGCGGCGAGGACAAGGTCCGCGACCTGCTGAAGATGAACCTGGACGCCAAGTCGAACCTGCGCGCCCTCGTTCTGGACGCCAAGAACACCTACGCCCGCAAGGCGGTCAGCTTTGCCTCCCTGCCTGATCTGCTCGACCGCTTCGACCAGCATGCCGCTGGCGCCGCCGATATCCCGATGACCCGCTTCATGGGCATGTCGCCGGGCGGCCTGAACAGCGCTGGCGAGAGTGATCTGCGCAACTACTACGACCGCATCGCCGCCGGGCAGACGCTGGAGATGGGGCCCGCTCTGACGCGGCTGGACGAGGCCCTGATTCGCTCGGCCACGGGCGCCCGCGACCCGGCCATCCACTACGACTGGAACCCGCTCTGGCAGCTGTCAGAGAAGGACAAGGCCGACATCTTCAAAACCAAGTCCGACGCCGCGCGCACCATCGCGGGCAATGGCGGAACGTCAGAGCCGCTCATGCCCATCGAGGCGCTGTCGGATGCCTTGGTCAACGAACTGGTCGAGGACGGCTCGCTGGCTGGGTTGGAAGCCGCCATTGAGGAGTACGGCAAGCTCGGGGAGCAGGACGGGCACGGGGCTGACGAGCTGGCTGCATCAGGGGCGAGCGAGCAGCCTTCCCAGCGCCGCGGCTAATCCAGGATCTATCCCGCCTTCCTCCTTCACGATGCCGTCCGGTGTCGAGCGGAACAACGCATTGAGAATAATCTGCTTATCCTCCGGATTGGCCGCTTCATTTTCTATCAGCGCCAGATAAGTCTCGGTCATGGTCGCGCGTTCATGGGCGTCGTGCCTAAGATGATGTTGGCTCAGGTACAGTTTCGTGAGCAGTCTTCCCACCCAGAACTGGATTCCCGCAGCGGATGCGAGACCCGCAGAAGCGATAATGTAGATGCCTGAGGGCAACGTCCCCCCCTTGGCCCGAGCGGCAAATTCGATCAGAGCCCACGCGCTCAGTCCGAAAAGCAGAACGATCGAAATGAATGCGGCAGGAAAGAACAACACCACTCGGTTGCGGGCTTTGTCTTCCGCCGTCTGGTGCTCCGAGGCCTTGTTCTTCCAATAGTCGACCGGTGCCGCCAAGCCCATCTGTTCACGATAGGCCATTTCAACAGCCCTGATACTCGCCTCTGAGTTTGCATGCCGATCGCGCCAGGTGCGGCTGGCCGCGCGGAGCTTTCGGCTCCTGCCAGCAGCCCATCGTTGCGCTACTTGCTGAGCTCTCGTTAAAATCGCCTTCCACTCCGCATCAGCAATGTCGGCGGCCTGCTGAGCTTCGTCTGCAATCTGTCGTACAGTCTTGCGTAAGTTTGCACGTTCTCGCCGAAGTTGTTCGCTAAACGCGGCGTGAGAAGCTGTAGCGGGCGAGACCAGCCACATTGCACCGGCCAGATCCTCGGGCGTGTGGGCCTCTGATAGCCCCACCCAGCCGGCTTTGAACCCTAAGGCAAATAACGCTGCGGAGGTGCCGGCCGCTTCTTTGGCATCGTCAAACAGGATGGCGAGGGGCGAGGCTGGGTGGACGAGATCGGAAGCGTTGTTGATCTGGTTAACGCCAGCTCTCAGTTGGTGGTTCTGCGCTTGTAAAGTCGCCAGTTGGCGCCGGATTATCCGAGAAGCGTTCAATATTCGGTCGCGTATTGAAGCGGCACCACCGTTGACCTGTTCCTCTCGGAGCCATCCCCAATAGGCATCATGGCGGTCCAAGACGTTCAAGACATCCGGCCATGTTGCAAAATCTTCCGGATCTAGCTTCTCGCTCTCCAGCGCTGACGACATTCAATTCTCCCTCCCAAACGCGCACCTGAGCCTTTTCCTCTGCTGATGTCAGCGGGAACGAAAGGCAAACGCGACCTGGCGACGAGGTTTTCAATGCAACTGTTCGATGCCGTTACCCTCGGCGAGCCTCGGCTCACGCGGGATGGATACCTCGTGGCCGACGCCAAGATCGCGCGCACGGGCATCCAGCTCTACACGGGCAAGGAAGTGGACCCGGAGAACAAGGCAGGGTTCCGGGACAAGGCCATCGTCCGCGTCTTCCGGCCTGAGAGCGAAGTCTTCTCGTCCGACGCCCTGGCCAGCTTCGCCCATCGGCCGGTGACCAACGACCACCCCGCCGAGGCGGTCTCCGCTACGAACTGGAAGGCGCACAGCGTCGGCATGACGGGCAATGAGATCGCCCGCGACGGCGACTTCATCCGCGTGCCCATGGTCGTGATGGACCAAGCCGCCATTGAGGACGTGAAGGCGGGCAAGCGCGAACTGTCCTGCGGCTACCAGAGCAAGATCGTCTTCGACGCCGGCACGACGCCCCAGGGCGAGGCCTACGACGCCATCCAGACAGACATCCGCGGCAACCACCTCGCCATCGTGGCGCGAGGCCGGGCCGGATCGGAATGCCGCATCGGGGACCAGGGCGCCCCCGAGACCGGCTCCCCCAAAGCGCCCAGCCACCATGGAGACCGTCGCATGACGCTCAAGACCATTATCGTGGACGGCCTCCCGGTCGAGACCACGGACGCGGGCGAGGCCGCGATCAACAAGCTGAAGGGGCTGCTGGATCAGTCCGCCAAGGCCCTCGAGACCGCGAACGCCAATCACGCCAAGGCCATCGCGGACAAGGACGCCGAACTGGCCAAGAAGGACGTCGAACTCGAAGAGACCAGGAAGAAGGTCGTCGAGGACGCCGCTCTGGACGCGCTGGTCGCTGACCGCGCCGCCGTCGTCACCAAGGCCAAGGCCCTGGATCCGAAGGTCGTCACCGACGGCAAGTCCATCGCCGAGATCAAGCGCGCGGTCCTGGGCGATGCGGTGAAGGACAAGTCCGAAGCCTACGTCGACGCTGCCTGGGACTTGAAGGTCGTGAACGCCAAGGACGACACCGTGCGTCACGCCATCCAGTCACAGGATCACTCCATCAACGCGAACGACGCCTGGAGCGACGCGGTCTTCGATCGCGCCGGCGTCGATCTGATCAAGAAGGGGGCCTAAGCCATGGCTCAACTCAACGAGAACCGCGGCACGGCCAACTTCATCGTGTCGGAAGCCAACGGCATGTACCGCTCGCGTGATGTCGGCACTGTTGCCGCGGGCGCCGCGCCCGGCCTGCTGGCCGGCACCATCCTCGGAAAGCTGACCGCGGGCGGCAACTTCGTCCGCTACGACCCGGCTGCTTCGACCGGCGCTGAAACGGTCGCGGGCATCCTGTTCGAGGCGGCCGTAGGCACGGTCAAGAAGACCATCGTCGTGCGCGATGCCGAAGTGAACGGCGCGCATCTCATCTACCAGAACGGGGCGAACGACGCTGCGAAGGCTACGGCCAACGCGGCGCTGAAGGCCCTCGGCATCATCGTCCGCTAAGGAGGGCAGACACCATGGCGTCCATGGACATCTTCAACTCGTCGGCCTTCTCGATGACTTCGCTCACCGGCGCGGTCAATAAGGTCGGCTACAAGCCCCAGCTGCTGGGCTCGCTGAACATCTTCGAGCCCATGCCAGTTCGCACCCGCACGGTCTTCGTGGACCGTCGCGAGGGCAAGCTGACACTGATTCCGTCGAGCCCGGTCGGTGCTCCGCCCAAGGAGCTGGTCGTGGACCCGCGCAATGCGGTGCCGCTGAAGACCACGCGTCTGGCCGAGGGCTTCACCCTCTACGCCGAGGAGATCCAGGGCATCCGCGCCTTCGGCTCCGAGACGGAGTTCGCCCAGGTCCAGGCCGAGTATCTGAAGCGCATGGCTTCGGTTCGCGACGACATGGACCTGACGCACGAGTTCCACCGCTTGGGCGCCCTGCAGGGCCTCCTGCTGGACGCGGACGGGACTACGGTGATCTACAACTACTTCACCGAGTTCGGCGTCACCGAAGCCCCGGCTATCGACTTCGACCTGGACAACGCCAATCCCGGCACTGGCGCGATCCGTCTGAAGACGGCCGAGGTCATCCGCTCCATGTCGCGTTCGGCCGGCGGCGCCTTCACGCCGGGCACTACCATCCACGCCCTCGTCGGCGATGCCTTCTACGACGCGCTGATCACGCATCCGGAAGTCGAGAAGACGTACCAGAACTGGGCGGCTGCTGCGGACCTGCGTCAGGATCGCACCTGGCAGGCGTTCACCTACGGCGGGATCACCTGGCACAACTACCGGGGTACGGACGACAACTCGACCGTCGCCATCGATCCGGACGAGGCCAAGTTCTTCCCGGTCGGCGCCAAGGATGTCTTCAAGAAGGCCATGGCTCCGGCGGAGTTCGGCCCGTACGTGAACACGCTGGGCCAGGACACCTACGCCATGAACATCCTTGACCGGGACCGTCAGGCGTGGACCCGCGGCGAGCTGTACAGCTACCCGCTGTACTTCTGCCAACGTCCGGACGTGCTGCGTAAGGGGGTGAAGTGATGGCTGACTTCACCACCTACGCCGTGAAGAACGGCTCGGCCCTCGACAAGGCCTTCAAGGTGCGCGGCGGCTTCCATGTCGTCGCGGCTAACTCTGAGGCGGAGGTCGCCAATGCGCGGCCGCTGACCGAAGAGCAGATCGACGCCTTCGCCCGTGATGGGGTGAAGGTAGCCGAAAAGAAGGCCAAGGCGCGCGATCCCCTGGATCACGACGGTGACGGCAAGAAGGGCGGCGCTGCTGCCCCGAAGGCCGAGGGCTGACCAATGGCGGGTTATGGCACCGACCAGGGCTTTGCGGACTGGCTGACCATGAACGGCCATGTCCTGCCCGAGAACGCGCCTGCGCCCGCCATCCTTCGGCAGCGCGGGAGCCAGTACATCGACGGACTGTACGGCTCCCGCTTCTCCGGACAGCCAACCGGGGGCTTTGCTCAGGATCGCGCTTGGCCGCGTTCTGACGCTAGCGCCCATGGGCAGTCGATCCCGGCCGACGTCATCCCCGGCGCCGTTGAGCAGGCGGCCTATGCGGCTGCCGTTCAGGAAGCGCTCAAGCCAGGCTCCCTATCGGTTACAGCGACGAGCGCCGGCGCCCTGAAGTGCAAGAAGATCGACGTCATCGAAAAGGAATATTTCGAAGGCAGCGGCGACGCCGTGGCCGACAACACGCTGCGCTTGAGCGCCGTCGAGGGCCTGCTCGCGCCTTACTTCTCCGCCCCGCAGATCGCTGTGTTTGTGGTCTGACATGACCTGTGCGACTGTCCAGATCGTGACCCGCCGCATCGACGCAGATGATCCGCGCCTGACTGCCCATCGAATGCCGATGGCGCTGGCGACGGAGACGATCATGGACTGCGCCTCGACGGCTGGTCAGATGCAGCAGGCTATCGCCCACGGCCAACCGCAGAGCGAAGTCCAGCGCTATCGTGATCTCGCTAAGGCGCAGTTTGAATCCTACCTCGATCTCATGGCCGAGGCCGCGCACCACGCAGGGCAGCTGAGGCCCTAAGCCCATGGCAAGACGACCGACCCAACGACAGCTCTTCGCGGAGCTGGCGGCGAAGTTTGGCGTGGAGATCGCAGCCGCCTTCTTGGAAGTGGTCGCGGACCTGAAATCCGGCGTGGAGTTCCAGCGTCTGCGGCTCGCCATTGAGCAAGGCGATCTGAACGGCGCCATGGAAGCGCTCCACCTCGACCGCGCCGCCTTCCACGCCCTGGAAGCCAAGATCAACGAGGCCTTCATCGCCGGAGGGCAGGCGGCGACGTCGTCAATGCCCGCAAGCGTCGCGGTCGGCTTCCGCTTCGACCCTGGCAACCAGCGCGCCGCCGCCATCATCCGCGCGACGGCCGGGCGCCTCATCACCGGCCTGCTGGAGACCGAACGCGAACAGGCCCGACAGTTCATCGCCGAGGGCATGGCGCGCGGCGCGCATCCTCGGGCAGTGGGGCTCGACCTGGTCGGCCGCATCAGCCGGGTGACCGGAAAGCGGGAGGGCGGCCTCATGGGGCTCTCTGCCCCGCAGCGGGCCTACGTCGCCACAGCGCGCGCCGAGTTGGCTTCAGCTGATCCGAAGCTGCTGGAGCATTATCTGACGCGGGGGCGGCGGGATCGTCGCTTCGACCGGTCCATCACCAAGGCGATCCGCGAGGGTCGCGCCGTGGACCCGGAGATCGCAGCCAAGGCCGTCACCGCCTATGAGCGTCGGCTCCTGCAACTGCGTGGTGAGATCATTGCGCGAACCGAGGGCATCCCCGCCATCCGGGCGGCCAAGAAGGAAGCCTATCAGCAGCTGGTCGACAGCGGCCGCATCGCCGAAGCCGAGATCGAACGGGCCTGGCACAACGCCGGGGACCGCCGTGTCAGGGACACCCACGACGCCATGGGCGGCCAGAAGGTGCGCGGCCTGACGCTGCCGTTCCAGAGCCCGAGCGGCGCCCTGATGATGTATCCGGGGGACGCCTCCCTCGGGGCCGGGGCCGACGAGATCGTGGCCTGCCGCTGCGACGAGAGCATTTCGATCAAGAGGGCGGCATGAGCATCATCACGGGTGAAGCCGAAGCCGCCTATGAGGACTTCGCCGAGGACTTTGAGGACGGCGTCTTGGAGGTGCCAGGGGAGGCGACCTCCGATGGCCAGGGCGGGTGGATACCGGGCGCTCCGGTGACGCATGGCTGTAAGGCGTTGGTCACCGACTACAGCGATTATCGCCGCATCAGCCTCGGCATCCCCGCGACGGATCGGCAGGTGCTGGTTCTTGGCGGAAGCCTGCCCGCCGGGGTGATCCCGGCCAAGGGGCACAAGGTCACCGCGCCGGACCCTTCCAACGGAGGGGCCATGCGCACCTTCGACGTCATCTCCAAGACCGGCGACCCAGCCAGCGCTCTCTACAAGCTGCAGGCCCGCTGATGGCCAAGGTCACGCTGTACGACGGCGTTCTCGCCCGGATCGCAGCGGATGCTGGAGAGAAGGGCCTGCGAGGCGCGCTCGGCAAGGCTGAGACGATCCTGAAGGAAGACATCCTGCGCCGGCCCGGCTCGGGCAAAATTTACGGCAAGCACCAGGCCTCCGCTCCGGGCGAGCCGCCCGCGCCGGACACCAACAACCTGCGTTCCAACACCAACGCCGATCCGAACATCCGCGAGGAGGGCGGCGATCTGGTTGGACGCATCGTCGCCAATGCGGGGTACGCCGAGGCGCTAGCGAAAGGCACCGAGCGTATGGCGCCGCGACCGTATTTTGACCTGCTGGCGACCGACCATACCGACGACCTCCGGCAGGCGTTTATCGAGGGGGCGAAGGATTGAACTCGACCGCCACGATCTTCGCCCGCCTGGCCGCTGTAGCCCCGTCGCTGGCCACCTGGAACAACGCCCCGGCCATCTTCAACGAGACGGCGCCTGACGACTTCCTCGACCAGGAACCGAAGCCCTCCGAGCCGTTCCTCATCATCGCTGTCCCGACCTCAGACGTGGCCATGGAGACCTTCAGCGAGACCGGGCGACTGATCGTTCAGGACGTGCGCGGCTATCAGCGCAGGACGGGTTCGGCAGCTGGCCTCGACGCTCTGATGCGGGAAGTCCGCGACCTCTTCCACAACCGCCCCGGCGAACTCCTCGTCACCGGCGGCAAGTGCGACGTGGCCCGCGTCACCGGCCCGGTCCAAGCCCCGACGACGGACGAGGCCTACACCGGCCGCCGCGTCACGATCCGACTGGATCTCGTCAACACCTGAACCCCGGCCCAGCCGGTCATCCCCAACGCGCCCAGGGCAGGCTGTGCGCGGCCTTTTCCATGCCTGCAAAGGAGCTGAGCAATGGCAACTCTCGTCCAAGGCGCTGTGAAGGTCGAGATCGACAAGTCGACGACCGAAACGCCCGATTGGGAAGTGATCCCCGGCGTCACCACGGCCTCGTACACGGGCGGCACGCCGCGCGAGACCGACGCCACCGATTTTGACACGCCGGTTGGCGAGACAGAAACTCTGTACGGCGCCCGCACCAACCCGCCCCTGACCTTCCAGATGCACCTCCAGCCCGGCGACGCGACGCAGGAGCTGCTGTTCACGGCCTACGCCTCGGCCGAGGACGTGAAGGTGCGCCTGAAGGGACTGACCAAGGCCACCGTGTTCGTCGGCCGCGTCGTCATCGGCGAGAGCCACAGCGTCGACGGCAAGATGATGAGCGATGTCTCGATCATGCCGAAGGCGGCGCCGGTTCGCGGTGCGGCTACCTGATGAGCGATGATCGCCGTGGGGTCGTGGAGTTGCCGCTGGGTGACCGAACGATCCCCCTTCGCTTCACATGGCGAGCGATCGACCAACTCGGCCGCGTCGGGGTCATTGAGACGCTCGACGTGGCTGCCTCGGGCAAGCCTGGCGACATGGAGGCTCTGGCCCGCCTAATCGTCATCGCCAGTGGCGGCCAAGTCCGTGAGGAGGAGTTGCTCGACGGCTTCGGTCTTCCGGCCGCTGAGGCCTATCTCGCCGTCCTGAAAGCGTGGGCCTTGGCTTCTCGCCGGCCGTCTGGGGTTGAGCGTGCCGTAAACCCTCTGATCCGCCTCTGGACGTCGTTGAAGACGCTTTGGAGGCGGCTTTCTCGGTCGGCCTGACCGAAACTGAGTTCTGGGACCAGACGCCCTACCTGACCCATCTCGCCATTCGGTCGCGCGGTCGCCGAGCCATCGAAATGGCGACAGCCCACGGATGGATGAGCGAGCGATTTGCCCGGGAGCCGCGGCTTTCGCGCCTGTCGTATTACCTGGAGGATCGCGAGGAGGAGGTCGCAGACGCGGGCGACGCACTGATCGCCAGCTTCGCAATGATGCATGGCCTTGGAGTTGATGAGGCCCACGACGCCGAATAGGGTTCGCCGAGCGGAGGGTGAGTCATGAAGCGATGGGCGGCGCTGGCGGCGGTGGGGGTTATCTCGGCGTGCGGACAGCCACTGACGGGCGACATCAAGGCTGATTACATCGAGTCTGTCTTCTCCGACGCCAAGCGGGAGGCCCTCCGGCGCGGAAAGCGCGATACCCTGGATGGGTTCTCCGTGAGGGTCGAAACCTCCGATAAGTTCGGCAACGACGGCGATGCTCCCGCTCTGTCGTTCTCATGGGGGCGATCTGACCTCGATAAGGTCAACTGGAAGGGGATCGCCGATTACCAATTGCTGGATCTGGCGTCGGTCCGCATTGATCATGCCAACGGCGTCGTGGCTTTCCACGACTGGTGCGACGAAAACGGTCGGTCCCTAACGCCGAGGCTTTGCGGCCCGGAACGCGCACGTGCGGAGGAAGAGTGGGTATCTCGAAACGGATAGCCGCCGCCTAGGAGATCACCATGACTGTGGCCGATCCCACCTGGCTGCACTTCATTTGGGTGGCGGTTGACGTTTCCAGATCCGGCGCGCAGCGCCCTTGCCAAGCTCCCAATAGAACAGATTGACCGCGCAAACCCCGGCAGCGGCCAGGAAGAAGGGAAGAGAGCCCCAGAGCATCTCCAATAGCGAGAGCTTGCCCCAGTTCTGAGCGACGCCCAGACCCAGGACGAGAACCAGCACGATGGCGATCGTCCAGCCGTTCACGCGACGAAAGCGTCTGTCGGCCGAGCTCAGGGTCCGACGGCTCGATTGAGACAGCTCGGGCGTTGAGACATCTGGCTTGGCCTTCTCCAGGCGGCTGATGCGCTCGTTCAGATCGGCAAAGCGGTCGTCGGGGTCGGTGGCCATGTCGAGAGAGTAGCAGGGCTCGAGGAGATCACCATGACTGAGGAAGAGGCGAGGGAGATCGTGGAGCGGTATGAGGGCCTACTTGCTCGAGTGGCTGGTCATAGCGCCCTGGACTGCGACCTCCCTCTCTATTTCGACGGCGCAGGCAATGTTCTCGTCAGCCAAACGGAGAGGATGACATGGCCATGTGTTCGCATCGTCCGCTCGGTCAGGGAAGTCTTCGCGAAAGGCTAGAACTTCAGAAGAGCGTCGATCTGTTGTCGCTTGGTGTGGCCGGCGTCTGTCACACCTAGCGTCAACGCTTCTCCGAATGCGACCAGCGCCACCGACGCCTTGCCAGCTTGGCGTTTCACAAGGTCGAAATCGTTCATTCGCCATATCTGTGCGGCCTGTCGCATCTGCGCTTGGACATTCTTGGCCGCCTCAATAGAGATCGGCCCCTGATCATTCAGAGCCTCGCTTTTGATGCTTAGGCGCCACATAGCCGCTGGCTCATATAGCACTACGGCGTCAGGGAACTGGTCGTCCATGAGCCACAGCCGGTGAGAGATGGTATCTCGCCCTGTTGAGGCGGCTTTGCAGCAGTCCATAATCTTGAAGAGCAGCGCTTTGTCGTCGGGAGTTAGGGCTTCGTTCGCCACTCTCTTCAGAGCTTTTGCCTGAGCTTGCGCGCCGCTCAAGCCCTCAAAAATCGCAATCGACGCCCCGGGGTTTTTGCCAAGCAACTTTGTAAGGAGGTGGCTGACATGCGCCTCCATCAATGAATGCTCCGCAACAGCCTCCATTCCCGCGGCGAAAAAGACCATTCGCTTCAGCACCACCTGATCATTGGTTAGCTGTGGTGAGACGTCGTCTGGATAGGCACTAGGCACGCTGTCACCCCCGTATGAGCGGCTAAGCTGCCTCGCTCGCAGAACTTCGTCACCCTGAACAGAATTCGAACAAGGCTCGCTCCGGCGGGCCTTTTTCTTTGGAGGCTGGCCTCAGTCGAAACCGCTACGTGGAGGCTCGGCCAGGCGAGGCAGCCCTTCCATCGGCGTCAGATACTCGCGCCAGATGTGGTGGGTGCGTTCCCGGATCAGCTCCATCTCGCAACTGGCGGCCATGACTGTACGGATCGTGCCAGGCTTCCAATAGGTGTCCACCGCACCACACGCCGCCTGCACATAGGCCCGCCACCGACGTTCGCCCTCACGGATTTCCGCTATCAAGGCCTCGGAGTCTCTCTCGCCGTTCTCGCGCAGGACCGCATAGGCGGTATCCGTGTACAGGCGCAGGTTCTCCTCCAGGGCCCTGACATCGCGCCCCGCGCAGACGTTCTGCTCCATCGTCGAGCCTGCGTTGGCGCAGTCGAGATCTGGCCAATCGTCCTGAACCGTCGCCGAGCTGATCGACAGCGCACCGAATAGAGCCAACAGCGCCGCCATCGCGACCTCCCTTGAGTGAACTAGGCGCCGATACTGGCATCCGCGCTGGATGCTGACCATTCGAGAAAATGGGCAACGCGCAGCCCTCCCAAAACTGGAGCCTTCCCATGTCCGACGCCCCTGTAGTGGGTTCGGCAGCCTTTGAGCTGCGTGCCACGACCGACAAGCTGAAGTCCGACCTGGCCCGCGCCGAGCGCGAGACCAAGGCCGAGATGAAGAAGGTCGAGGACGCCGCTCGCCATGCTCAGGCTGAGCTGAAGCGCGCCTTCTCGGATGCTGGTCACAGCGAGTTCGAGCGCTCTATGCGGATCATCCGCAACGCCTCGAACTACACCGAGGACGAGGTGCGGGCAGCGGCCGAGCGCGTCGCTAAAGACCTGAAGGGTCGATACCGCGATCTGGGCGCCGACATCGGCCAGACGTTCGCGGGCATTTCGCGATCCGCCCAACTCGCCTTCGCAGCGATCACGGCCTACTCGCTGAAACTCGCGGCTGACGCTGAAGAGATCGAAGCGTCATTCGATATGGCGTTCGCCACGGGAGCGAGGGGCGCTCGTATTTTCTCCGAAGCTCTAGCTGACGCCTCGGGCCGTGACGCTGTGATTCTGCGAGAGCAGATGACCAAGCTCCAACTGGTTCTGACCGGAACCGGCGTTGCTGCTCAAACCGCGACGAAGATGGTCGAGGCCTTGACGGCGCGCGGCGTGGACGCTGGGGCGATGTTCAATGTCTCCGACGCGGAGTCCCTTCAGAAGATCGTCTCTGGCCTTACGGGCGAGACCGAGCCGCTCAAGGCCTTCGGCGTCGTGATCAGTCAGGCGGCCGTCGAGGCTGAGCTTCTTCGCCTCGGCTTCAAAGGCAACGCATCGGAAGCCGACGAGGCCGCCAAGTCCATCGCACGGGCTAACCTCATCATCGAGAAGCTTGGGGTAGCTGAAGGGCGCGCGGCAACGGAAGCCGACTCGGCCACCGGCAAGACCCGCGCGATGACGGCGGAGTTCAACAAGGCTGCGCGTTCGCGGGGCCAAGAGCTTCCCCCCGCCATGACGCAGGTGTTTGGCGCGGCCACGAACGTCTTGAAGGCCTTCAACGACCTTCCGGGAGGTGTCCAAGTGGCGGGCCTTGCCCTGCTGGGCCTGGTCGCTGCCGGTGGGCCAATTGCAGGCGTCCTCGCCGGTCTGGGCAAGATCATCAAGCTCGCAAACGATACGCGCCTCGCGCTGGCAGGCGTAGTTGCAGGTGGCGCAAAGGGGGGCGCAATCCTTCCGCTGGCCGGTTCGGCTGCCCTTGGGGCGGGTCTGCTGGTCAGCCAAGGGTCGTTCGCGCCCGCCCCAACACGCGATGAGGCTGCGGTTCGGCGAGACCTGGCATTCAATCGAAGCAACCTCGCTCGCCTGGAGCAGGAAGGCGCCTCAGCAAGCCGTCGCCAGAGGATTGAGCGCCGGATCACGTCAAACTTGGCGGAACTGTCTCGCATCCAGAAGGCCAGCGACGCCGCAATCCCGTCCGCTCCTGAAGTCGATACATCGGTGCCGGGCGGCTTCTCGCTTCCCCCGGCATTGCTGCAACCCGGCGGGGCTAAAGAGGATAGACGCAGCGGTCGTGTCCGCACCGGCCTGACAGAAGCCGACATCGCCGCCATGCGCGAGGCGCTCGACCTGCAGAATGCGCTGGATCTCGCCCGAGCCAGTGGCAACAGCGCCCAGATCAAGGCGCTGGAGCGTAAGCAGGAACTGGCGCGACTGACTGCCGACTTCGAGCGAGCCGGATATGAGGACGCCGCCACCAAGGCGCAGGATCATCTGAAGGCGCTTGATGCCATTCGCGATCGTTCTGAACAGATCGCCGATTGGGAGCAGAAGAGCCTCGCGTTCTGGGAAGAGCTGGGTGAAAGCGTTCGTCGCCAGAACGATCTCCTCCTCGACCGCCTGGGCTTCGAAGCCGAGATCGCCCGGCTGGAAGGCGACCCCGACCGCATCAAGGAGCGGGAGCGCGAACTCTGGATCGAACAGCGGATCAACGACCTGCTATCGCTGCGCACTGATCTGAAGACGGATGCAGAGCGCCGCTCACAAGCGGAGAACGAGTGGCAGCGCCTGGACACGGCCGACCAGACAGGCCGGATGCGAGACGAGTTCCGCTACGCCTTCACCGATGGGATCAAGGCCGCCATCGACGGCGACCTGGGCGGCTTCTTCGACAACCTGGCCGACCGCTTCACGACGCGGATGTTGGACAACTTGGCGGACGACTTGTTCGACCTCCTGACCGATGCCGCCAAGGGAATGGGCAAGGAGGGCGGCGGCTTCTGGTCGTCCATCGCCAGCGGGATCGGTTCAATCTTCAGCTTCGGCGGGGGCAGGGCGACCGGCGGCGCCATGAGCGGCGGCAACTGGTATCGCGTCGGGGAGCATGGTCCAGAAGATATCCTCATGCCGCGCAACGGGTTTGCGATGCCGTTGGGTGCGCTGGCCTCTGGCGGGTCAGGACAGGCTCAAGTCCAGCGCGTCCAGCACGAGGTCATCGTCAGGCCGGAGCGGGACAGCTTCATCGCCCTATCGACGGAGACGGCCGCGCCGCTATCGGCCCAGGCCGGGGTCGCCTCGTACCAGGCGAGCGAGGGCCAGCGGCAGCGGGCGGTTCGGATCGCGCCATATCGCAGGGGGCGTTGATGCCGGTTCTGACACTTCCCTCCAGTCCGGCGCCTTCGGGCATGGGCATCGAACTCCTGACCAACAAGAACGTGCTGGTCTCGGCTCTTGGGGGTGATGAACAGGAGCGGCAGCGCAAGGGCTCTCGCTATGCCCTGACCTTCACCATGCCGCCCATGAGCTACGTCACCTCCATGGCGTGGGACGACTTGAACGCCGAGGGCGCGACGGTTCTGATGGCGGTCTATCAGCCGGGGTTTGATGTTGGATCACCAGGAACTCCGCGCGTGAACGGAGCGGGGCAGGGCGGCATCTTCCTGACTGTCGATGGCCTGACGCCCGGCTACGTGGTCCGCAAGGGCCAGTTTCTGAACGTCGTCACTCTGGGGCGCCACTACCTCTATCGGGCAGCTGCGGATGCAACCGCGAACGCTTCAGGTCAGGCGCAAATCCAGCTGCGGACCATGCTGCGCTTCCCGCCCCAGGACAACGATGTGGTGAAGCTGGCGGCCCCCATGATCGAGGGCTTTGTGCGCGACATGAAGAGCTGGGAGGTCGGTGTCGATCGGCTGGTCATGATCCAGTTCAAGGTGAGGGAGACCGCCTGATGGATCCGGTCCTCTCCAACGCCCAGCGCCAGCCCGCCTACGTACCGTGCGTGCTTGTTCGGATGGAGTTGCGCTCTGGCGTCGTGCGGCTGACGGACGGCGGGTTCGCGGTCTATGGGGGCGAGCTCTACCTCGCGGCGCATCCTGGCATCGGGTCGCTGGACACCATCGGCCAACTGACCGAGGGCGGCTCCGGCACGACGACCCGCTCTGAACTGATGATCAATGCCGAGAGCGACGTCGCCGTCGCAGCGCTGTCCGATCCACTAAACCAAACGGGCCTCGTTCAGTGGTGGGAAGGCTCGATCGATCCGGCGACCGGCCTCCTGATCGGCCAACCCCTCCTGAAGTTCCAGGGCCATTACGACAAGGCCCGATTCAGCGTCGACGAGAGCAGTTGGTCGGTCGTCATCGAGTGCGGCACCGAGTCTGAGCTGCAGTTGATCCCGAACACGGACTGGCGCGCGAACGACGCGATGCACAGGAAGATCTGGGGCGAGTTGGGCCACGCCAATGTCTCGCGCCTGACCGATGCCGACTACTGGCGCACAGAGGCGCCTCCGGGGGCGATCAGCTCCAGCCGTCCCGCGCCCGGCGGGGGAGGCGGCGGCGGTTTCCGCGACTGGCCTGGCGTCATCCAAAACCAAGTCTGAGGTCTCATGAATATCTGGGATGAAAGGGTGCGGGTCGCCCAGCAATGTGCTGCGCGCTTCATCGGCAAGCCCCTCGACTTCAAGCAGTACGACTGCGTGCGTCAGGCTCGCTACGTCCTGCACCTGCGCAAGCAGTCTACGGGCCTGCTCAAGGGCGTGAAGTGGGGCTCAGAAGCCGGGGCCTATCGCGCCATGCGCAAGCTGGGCTTCGCCTCTCTCATTGAGGGTGTGGATGCGGCCGGGTTGCTGGCGATCCCTTTCTCCATGGTTCGCCCCGCCGATCTGGTGGCGATGCCGGGTGATGACGCCTTCGGCTGCAGCATCGGCGTCTACCTCGGGGACGGCCACGTCAGCGGCTACCAGGACGGCGCCGATGTCGGGGTGGCGATCAAGCTCGCGCCCGACTTTCTCCCCCTGAAGGTTTGGATGGTCTGATGGCGAAGGCTGTGAAAGCGGTCGGCACGGCGATCATGATCGTCGGTGCGGTCGTGGCTACCGGAGGCATGGCTCTGGCGATGGGCGCCGGCGTTGGTTTGTTGGGTTCAGCCAGCCTCGCGACCAGTGCCGTGCTGTCGGTGGGCAGCTTCAGCGTCTCGGCTGGAGCCCTGCTTTCAGTCGGCAGTCTGGTATCCAGCATCGGCGGGTCTCTTGCCCAGCCGAAGGTCTCGAGCGCAGGCGGCGCGCTTGGGTGGGTCGGTGATCCGAACGGCCCTCTGCACTTCGCCGCGGGACGGATCGCGGTAGGTGGCGACCTGCGCCACAAGGCTGCCTATGGCCCGAACGACCGCATGTATTTCAGCGCGGTCACGGTCGTCTCTGATGCCGGGCCAATCGACGCCTTCGAGAGCTTCACGGCGAACGATATCGCCGTCACCTTCGACGCCAGCGGCAAGGCGAATAGCTCCTACTACGCCAATGTCATGTGGCGCAGGACGCAGCTGGGTTTTCAGCCCGAGGGATCGTACCTCGCCTCTCCATCGGGCCTCCAAGGCGGGGCTTCGCTTCCGAACTGGGGAGCGAGCCACAAGCTGTCAGGCAAAGCGGCTTTCATCCTCACGCTGTCCGAGAACAGCAAGCACTCGGCCTACAAGGGGCAGTATCCCAAGCCTCGCACGATCATCCGCGGGCTGCGCGTCTATGACTGGCGACGCGACAGCACCTATCCGGGCGGCTCCGGCCCCCAGCGTCTGAATGACCCGTCCACCTGGGCCTATAGCGCGAACCCGATCTTGTGGTCGGTGAAGTGGCTTCTGGGGCTCTGGGAGGGTCCGAACGGCAAAGGCGCCCCTCAGGCCGACTATCAGGTCGGAGGCATCGGCACCCGCTGGGAAAATATCGACGTCGCCGCCTTCACCGAAGCGGCCAATATTGCGGACACGCACGGCTGGACCTGCGCGGCCTGGCCCTCGACCGACGACGACAAGGCTCAAGTGCTGGACGCCTTCCTGCAGGCGGGCGGGGCCTATTACATCGAGCGTGCGGGTAAGGCGTCGTGCATTCACCGTGCGGCTCCGCGCGTCAGCGTAGCGACCATCACGGCGGCCGACACGGCCGGGCCTATCGAACTCGACACCAGCGCCAGCTACCTCGACCGGAAGAACACCGGCGTCGCGACCTATTTGTCCGAGGCCGATGGATGGAAGATGACGGCTCTGCCGGAGGTCTCGTCCTCCCAATGGGTGACGGAGGATGGCGGCCGTAAGCGTTCGGTGCCCGTCACCTACAGCTACGTCGACAAGGCCAAGCAGGCGGCCGAACTGATCTGCCTGGGGCTCGCCCATACTCGGGAGGGCATCTCGGGTCGCATCCCGCTCAAATCCTACATGCAAGGGATCGGCCCGGGATCGGCCTTCACGATCACCGAGCCCGAGTTCGTGCTGGACGGGCTGAAGTGTCTCTGCCTGGAGACCAACTACGACGCGAACACCGGCGTTCACACGGTGACCTTCGTGTCGGAGACCGATGCGAAATATCCCTACGCATTCGGGCAAACGCCCAGTCCCCCGCCGCCACCGGCCTTAACTCCGGTCGACCCCACGCATGTGTCGCCCCCGCTCCCCGGCGACTGGACGATCATTCCCCGTCCCCCGGCGCCCGGCGGCGGCCAGCTTCCCGGCTTCGACCTTGGCGGAATCGTTTCAAACGAGACGGCCACGGCGGTCATCGTTGAACATGGGCCGACCGACACCGGGCCGTGGACCCAGGCGTACCAAGGCCCTCCGACCGTCACGAACATCCCGATCGATGGCCTCCAGCCGGGCGCGACCTATTACATCGCCGTCCAGTACCAGCGCGATCAGAACTACTCCGAACGCTACGTTTACGGCCCCTACACGGCGCCCAACTTGGAGCCGTCACACCTGAACACTGAGCCGGTCCAGGACGTCCTCGACAGGCTGACGAACACGGCGACGCTGGCGGATCAAAACCGTCAAGCGGTCGAGGCTCTGGAAGAGGTCTACGGCGACACGGCCAGCGCGGCGACTTCGGCGGCGGCTGCGGCGGCTTCTGAGGCTGCGGCCACCCAGGCAAAGGCTGACGCGCTCATCGCTAAGGCTGGTGCGGAAAGCTCCGCAAGCGCGGCCCAGACCGCCAAGACCGCTGCGGAAACCGCTCGGGCGGGCGCGGAAACGGCGCAATCCTCGGCAGCGAACAGCGCGACGACGGCGACCGGAGCCGCAGCCACAGCGACGACGCAGGCCGGTATCGCCACCACGGCCAAGAACGATGCCCAAGCCGCATCGAGTGCCGCCGTCACGGCTCGCAATCAGGCCTCGTCGTTCGCAGATGCAGCGGGGGTGAGTGCTGCGGCGTCTCAGGCATCGTCTGTGTCGGCCTCGGCGGCGAAAGATGGAGCGGTCGGTACGGCCATCGCGGGGCTTCCTGACGCCATCGCAGCCGATCTGTGGACGGACCTCGGAACGTCGGGGGCTCCGGCGGATCGGCCGAGCCTGGCGCCTCAGCGCGTGGTTAACGGTGCGTTTGTCCCTCCGATCGGCACCATCCTGAACGCCGGACCCAAGCAGCGTGTGCGCTGGGTTCAAGGCAAGGTCATCGAGATCAGGCTACGCGCCGAGGTCCCGGCCGGGACGCCCGCCGCCAGTGTCCGCATCGGCGTCGCCCGGTTCGACGCGAACCACGCCAGCCTAAACTACGGCTCGTGGATGGCCATAACCCCGGTTGCTTCTGGCGGCAGCGCAGAAGTGGTGTACCGCATCGGCTGCGGGGTATCGGTTCCGGGCGGCAGCACGATCAGCCCGGGCCCCGAATGGCTGTCGCTTGGATGCACCCCGAACCTCAACGCAGCGGCCAGTGCGGGGGAGCCCGGCGCTCAGATGCGGATCACGGCCTTTTCGGTTCGCGACATCACCGAAAGCGTCAACGCTGCCGGTTCAGCTTCAGCGGCGGCCACTTCGGCGGCCAGCGCGGCGGCCAGTGATACGGCTGCGGGGCAAGCCGCGAGTGCGGCACAGACCGCAAAAACCCAAGCCGAAACTGCGCGAGGTCAGGCCCAGACCGCAGCGACCCAAGCCGCCAGCAGCCGCGAC
Organism: Brevundimonas sp. UBA7507; assembly: GCF_002478355.1. NCBI lineage: Bacteria > Pseudomonadati > Pseudomonadota > Alphaproteobacteria > Caulobacterales > Caulobacteraceae > Brevundimonas > Brevundimonas sp. UBA7507. The sequence continues at coordinate 289,116 of NZ_DLNP01000001.1, forward strand.
GACGCGGCGGGCTCGGCGGCGAGCGCCAGCAGTAGCGCCACCAACGCGGCGAACAGCCGGGACGCGGCTGCTGGTTCTGCGACGGCGGCTGCAGGGTCTGCGTCCACGGCCAATACCAAGGCGACAGAGGCGGGCAACTCTGCATCGGCTGCACAGGCATCACAGGTCGCCGCCACAGCCGCCAAGGATGCCGCCGAAACTGCCAAGGGGCAGGCGCAGTCGTCCGCCTCTGCCGCGTCCACCTCAGCGAGCAACGCAGCCGCATCGGCCACAACTGCGGGCGAGAAGGCGGCGGCGGCGGAGGGATCGGCAACGACGGCTGCTACCCGCGCAGGCGAGGCACTGACCTATCGCAATCAGGCAGCATCTTCGGCTTCTGATGCGGCGGGATCGGCGGTGACGGCATCGACGGCATCTGGGACGGCGGTATCTGCCAAAAACGACGCCCAAGCCGCCGCTGCGACAGCAGTGACGCAAGCGTCAAATGCCAGCGCATCTGCATCATCAGCCCAACTTAGCGCCAATCTCGCCGCCTCGGTCAGCAGCCGATCCGGCAACCTCCTGACCAACACCGACTTCGCCACCACTGCGGGGTGGACGGCCAACGTGCCGATCAACATCAACGGGGGGCCGTCCGGCTATCACCCACTAGGCGAGCGGGTGCTGACGGTTAGTCATGCCACGGCGCAGGTCGACGTCTATTCGTCGCGCGTGTCGGTCGAGGAGGGCAAGTGGTATGAGGTGAGCGCCTATCTTCTGGCGCACAGGTCTCAGGTCAAACTCTTCATCCGCTGGGTTAACGCGGCTGGCGGCTACATCTCTTCGCCTGAGACTGCCTGGACGACAAAGAGTGGCGGCGGCAACTCGTCCTTGTCCGATTACGCCCGACTGTGGCTTAAGGCGCAGGCCCCGGCTGGAGCCGTCGCCGCCGTCCTGATGGCCCGTAAGAGCACGACGCAATCGGGTGCCGATAGCTGGATGTGGATGGCGCGGCCCATGTTGGCTGAGACCTCCGCGACCGCGACCGGGCCTGCGCTCTACACGGTCGGGTCGGGCAGGGATGTGCTGGACGCCGTAGATGCTCGCGCATCCCTGGCGCTATCGACTTCCGTCGATGCAGTGACGCGGCTAGGCCAAGCTGCCTTTGAGCTGATCCTCGCCTCTGGCGGCAACCCGGCCTACATCAAGGCGCTGGCTGGGCCGGGAGGCAGTGAGATTGCGTTCGCCGCGACCAAGCTGCTTCTGCGCAACGTAGTGGGCGACCAGATCGTCACTGCCTTGGAGTTGCTCAACGGAGAAGCCTATTTCGGCGCGCCGGTCAGCGTGGACATATCGGGCCGTCGCCTGACGATCGGTCCCGGCTTCGGCGTGTCGAGCGGTCTGGTTCTGTGGTTCGGACCCAACACTGTTTCGCTGGCGAGCATGAGCCGCACCAACGGCTATTTCGCGCTCGGAACTGACGGCAAGGTCTATTACGGCAACGCTGAACTCGGCGCAGGCGGCGGGACGGGCGGCGCAGCGATGATGCGCGCGTCGTGCGCCGGATCGGTCAACAGCACGTCGTTTGCGACACTGGCGTCCGTGACCTTTGCCAATCGTCCGGCCACGGGCTGGTGGGACGCGTCGATCTTTGGCCTCAGCGGGTCGAGCGACGGCTTCGCGGACAACGACATTGAGTTCAGGGTCATCGAGCAAGGCGCAACGACCCCGCTCGCGACCGCGACCATTACCGTGCCGGCCGGAGTCCCTGGCCTGCTGAGCCCGTATTTCAGCCCCAGCGCGCCGTGGCCGCAGACCCGACCGGCCGGGAACCTGACGCTGCTGTTGCAAGCCCGCCGCGCTGGCGGCTTGGGGTCATCGACGTTCAGCGCTGGCGATTTCACCGTCAACTACACGCCCGGCCTATGACCGGAGAAAGGCCATCATGACAATCACCCTCGAAGACCACCTCTCGGCCCGCCGCACACATCAGGATGCTGTGGGGCAGAAGCTCTGCGAAATCCTGAACCTGATCGAGCAGGGGCAGACGGACGGACTGTATCCCGACGGGCTGACCGCCGAACTGGCCCAGGTGCGCCTTCTCGCCATGGTCAACGCCAAGGTGCTGTGCGCGCCGGAGCCCGAGGCCGAAGAAGAGCCTGAGGCCCCGGCCGAGCCGGAAGCCTGACGAGCCCTCAAGTCTCTTCTTCGAGGGCCCGTCTTTTGTCATTCGGCGTCTCATCGGGTTCGCCGTCCGCGTCCAGATCTCCGAACGGCTTGGCTCGGCCTTCTTGCGTGATCGCTGCATTGATGGCGAACATCAGTCCGAGCAGCAGCATGGCGCCAAGGGCTAGAAGCAACACTCGCGGGGTCAAGTCCATAGACCTAGAGCGTATGCGGGGCCGCCCTGGTTCCTCCCTCCACCTCAAACCCATCGCGTAGGAGCCCGCATGTCCGCAGGCGACGAGATCATCACTCCGGTCAGCAAGCCGGAGGCCCAGGCCCTGGCTGAAATCCATGCCATGCGCGGGCTGACTGACGCGGTCGCCGCGCTAGGCCGTCAGGTCGAGCGGATGAACGCCAAGGTCGATGACGTGCGCGAACGGGTCATCAAGCTGGAGGCGCGCGAGTACGAGCGCCAGATCGAGACGCTGAATGACCGCCTGTCCGCAGCCTTCAAGCGGATCGATGATCTGGAAGGGACGCGGGACCAGCAGAAGGGAGCCAAGGCCCTGGTCGACTGGCTGCGTCAGACGGCGCCGTGGCTTCTGGCCGGCACCGCCGCCTTCGTCGCCGGGATCGGCATCAAGAATGGAGCTGGGTCATGAGCCGAAAACCGCCCCGGTGGTGGCCGCAGGTGATCAACCTGCCGCGCACCACGACAATCCTCGCCCTCGGCTTCCTGGCCGGAAACCTGCTGTTCTTGCCGGTGATAGCCTGGCTGGGCGACATGGTGGCCGAGCGCTACGCCGATGCGGTCATGTTGGTGGCGTCCATGTTCAAGGACGGGATGCTGCTGATCCTCGGCTTCTACTTCGGGCGGAATCAGGCGTCGGAAGCCAACTAGAGCAGGCGCTCATTCCCGGTCAGGCGTTTGAAGAGGCTGTCGAGCGCCGCGAGCAGATATCCACCAAGTCCAGTCATATCAGGCCAACAGGCTGTGCAGGATCTGGTTCCTAATCGGCCATTAGCTGTGATTGTCGGCCTTCTGCTTGGCGGCGCTCCCGCACCGTTCCCGAAGCTGTTGCCACGTGGCCTTGCCTTCCAGCCCGAACACATCTGACTGCGTGTAGCCCTCCCCCAAAAGAGCCCTGCGCACTTCG
>NZ_DLNP01000019.1:0-10046 GCF_002478355.1 Brevundimonas sp. UBA7507
GCGGCCGCCCCCCCCCCCCCCGCCCGGGCGGGGGGGCGGCCCCCCGCCACCCCGCCCCCCCCCCCCCCCGCCGCGGGCGATGCCCCCCGCCGCATCGCCGATCCCTGGCGGCCCGACGCCCTGGCCGCGATCGCCCCCGACGATGACGTGCTGATCCTCGGCTCCGGCCTGACCATGGTCGATGTCGTTCTGGCGCTTCAGGCCCAGGGCTGGCGCGGCCGGGCCACCGTCGTGTCGCGGCGCGGCCTGCTGCCCCAGGCCCACGGCGCCCATCATGACGCCCCGATCGACCTGCCGCCCGAGGCGCTGGAGGGCGCCCTGTCGCGCCGCCTGGCCGCGGCGCGTCGACTGGCGCGCGACCACGGCTGGCGCCGCGTCATGGAGGGCTATCGCCCCATCACCGCCGCGCTGTGGGGCGCGGCGACGACCGCCCAGCGCGGCCGCTTCCTGCGCCATCTGCGCCCCTGGTGGGACGTTCATCGCCACCGCATCGCGCCCGAGATCGCCGCCGTGCTGGAGAGATTGAAGGCGGCGAACCGCCTGACCGTCGTCGCGGGCCGCCCCCAGGCGATGGCGGCCGACCGTCAGGCCGCGAACCTGACCGTCCGCTCACGGAACAGCGAAGTTCAAGCCTTCTGCGCCGCCTGGTTGATCGACTGCACCGGTCCCGGCCACGACGCCGCCTGCGCGCCCCTGACCGCCGCCCTGATCGCCGAAGGCCGCGCCCGCCTCGACGCGGTCGATCTGGGCCTCGACCTCGACGCCGAGGGCCGCGTCCTCCATGCCGACGGCGCCGCCGACCCCGGCCTGTTCGTGCTCGGCCCGCCCGCGCGCGCCGCCTTCTGGGAGACCATCGCCGTGCCGGACATCCGCCAGCGCATCGAGGCCCTGGCCCGTCTCCTCGCCGGTTGACGCGAGCCGTTCAGACGCGGTCGGAATTTCCAAGGCTCCGTGCCTTCCTCTCCGAGGTTTAGCGTCTAGCGGGCCTTTGACGGGGCGGCTATCACCGCCCCAGGAGAGGAAACACAAAAATGAACCGTCACCGCACCCGCGTGCTTGGGGATCGCACCCTCGCACCTGAAACCCTGATGATGGGCTACGGCTATGATCCGGCCCTGTCGGAGGGCGCGATCAAGGCGCCGCTGTTCCAGGCCTCGACCTTCGTCTTCAAATCGGCCGAGGACGGCAAACGCTTCTTCGAGGTCGCCTACGGCCTGCGCCAGCGCGACCCGGACGAGGCCCTGGGCCTGATCTATTCGCGCATCAACAATCCGAACCTTGAGATACTGGAAGACCGCCTCGCCGTCTGGGACAAGGCCGACAAGGCCCTGGTCTTCTCCAGCGGCATGGCCGCCATCTCGACCGCCATGCTGGCCCTGGTGCGGCCCGGCGACGTCATCGTCTATACGGCCCCGGCCTATGGCGGCACCGAATATCTGTTTGACCGCATCCTGCCCCGCTACGGCGTCAAGGCGATCAGCGTCCCCGCCGCCGAGGGCGCCGACGCCCTGGACGCCGCCATGATCGCTGCCGCCGCCGAGGCCAAGACGACGGGCGGACGCCTGGCCGCCGTCTATCTGGAGACCCCGGCCAACCCGACCAACCAACTGGTCGACATCGCCCGCGCGGTCGCCGGCGCCAAGGCGCTGGATCAGGCCGAGCCGCCCGCCATCGCCGTCGACAACACCTTCCTCGGCCCCCTGTGGCAGAGCCCGCTTGAACTGGGCGCCGACCTTGTTCTCTACTCCCTGACCAAATACGTCGGCGGCCACTCGGACCTGATCGCGGGCGGCTGCATGGCCGGGGCGGACATCATGGCCCGCGTCGGCGAGATGCGGACCATCTGCGGCACGACCGCCGATCCGCACACCGCCTGGCTGCTGCTGCGCAGTCTGGAGACCCTGCACATCCGCATGGAGCGGGCGCAGGACAACGCCCTGATCCTGGCCGAGCGGCTGCGCGCCGATCCGCGCGTCAGCGCGGTCCTGACCGCCGGGGGGCCGGACGCCTCGCCCGAACAGCAGGCGATCTTCGAGGCCCAGTGCAAGGGCTCCGGCTCGACCTTCTCGCTCGAACTGCCCGGCGGCGAGGCCGAGGCCTTCCGGATGCTGAACGCGCTTCGCCTGTTCAAGCTGGCTGTCAGCCTAGGCGGCGCCGAGAGCCTGGCGTCCCACCCCTCGAGCATGACCCATTCGGACTACACGCCCGAAGCCAAGGCCCGCAGCGGCATCGGCGACAATCTGGTGCGCCTGTCGGTCGGCATCGAGAACGTCGACGACCTGTGGGCCGACCTGGATCAGCCCGCCGCCTTCACCGCCTCGGCGACCTCATTGACCACGCGCTTGACCAGGGCCTCGTCGTCGCCCTCGGCCATGACGCGGATCAGCTTCTCCGTGCCCGACGGCCGGACCAGCAGGCGGCCCGAGCCGTTCAGGGCCGTCTCGGCCTCGGCCATGACGGCCTTGACCTTCTCGTCCTCCAGCGGCTTGCCGGCGGTGTAGCGGACGTTCTGAAGCAGTTGCGGCACCGGCTCGAACTGGCGCGCCAGCTCGCTCATGGGCGCGCCGGCCTCGACCAGGACGGCCAGCACCTGCAGCGCCGCCATCAAGCCGTCGCCGGTCGTGGCGTGGTCCTTCAGGATGATGTGGCCAGACTGCTCGCCGCCGATGTTGAAGCCGCCTTCGCGCATCCGCTCCATGACGTAGCGGTCGCCGACCTTGGTGCGCTCCAGCGTCAGGCCCTCGGCCTTCAGACGGCGCTCCAGGCCCAGGTTGGACATGACGGTGGCGACCACGCCGTTGCCGTTCAGCCGCCCGCGCTTAGCCCAGTCCAGGCCGATCAGGGCCATGATCTGATCGCCGTCGACCACATGCCCCTTCTCGTCGCAGATGATCACCCGGTCGGCGTCGCCGTCCAGGGCGATGCCGATGTCGCAGCGATAGCGTTTCACCGCCTCGGACACGGCCTCGGGGTGGGTCGAACCGCATTCGGCGTTGATGTTCAGACCGTTCGGCTCGACGCCAACAGGGAAGACCTCGGCGCCCAGTTCATAGAGGGTGGTCGGCGCCACGCGGTAGCCGGCGCCGTTGGCGCAGTCGATGGCGATGCGCAGCCCCTTGAGGCTGAGCCGCTTGGGGAAGGCCTGTTTTGCGATCTCGATATAGCGCGGCGGGGCGTCGTCGATGCGCTTGACCCGGCCCAGCTTGTTCGACGGCGCCAGATCCTGATCCAGAGCCCCGTCCATCATGGCCTCGATCTTCAGCTCGATCTCGTCCGACAGCTTGTAGCCGTCCGGTCCGAACAGCTTGATGCCGTTGTCCGCATAGTCGTTGTGCGAGGCCGAGATCATGATGCCCAGATCGGCGCGCATCGATCGCGTCATCATGGCCACGCCCGGCGTCGGCAGCGGCCCGAACGTCCGCACGTCCATGCCGACCGAGGCCAGCCCCGCCACCAGGGCCGGCTCAATCATATAGCCGGACAGGCGCGTGTCCTTGCCGATCACCACCAGGTGGCGCCGGTCGTCGTCGGTGCGGAACAGCCGCCCGGCGGCCAGGCCGACGCGCAGGGCCACCTCGGCCGTCATCGGATGGGTGTTGGCCCGGCCGCGAATGCCGTCGGTGCCGAAATATTTTCTCTCGCCCAAAGGCGCGATCCTTCGCTGGCGGCCCCGGAATTGCAAAGAAACCTTCCGAAACCCATTTTTTGATGTCGCCGCGCCCGCGATTTCCTAGAGCGGAAATCAAAGGGCGGAGACTGAACCCTCTCGCTTACCTCAATTTCACGGCCCTGCGCAAAAAGCGTCGGCCGCGTCCCGATCGGAGCAGACCTCATGTGCGGCATCATCGGCGTCACCGGAACCGGCCCCGTCGTCCCTCGTCTGGTCGACAGCCTGAAACGGCTGGAGTACCGCGGCTATGACTCGGCCGGGATCGCCGTGCAGAACGAAGGCGGCGTCGAACGCCGTCGCGCCAAGGGCAAAATCCGTGAGCTGGAGGCCGTGCTGGCCGCCGACCCGATCGCCGGCACCGTCGGCGTCGGCCACACCCGCTGGGCCACCCACGGCGCCCCGACCACGACCAACGCCCACCCGCACAAGGCCGGTCGCGTCTGCCTGGTCCACAACGGCATCATCGAGAATTTCGCCGAGCTGAAGGCCGAGATGGAGGCCGAGGGTCGCGTCTTCGAGAGCCAGACCGACACCGAGGTCGTGGCCCATCTGCTGGATCACAAGCTGGCGGCGGGGATGGCCCCTCTGGACGCCTTCAAGGCGACGCTGGACCGGCTGACCGGCGCCTACGCCCTCGCCGTCCTGATCGAGGGCGAGGACGAGTTGATCCTGGGCGCGCGTCGCGGCAGCCCCCTGGTCGTCGGCTGGGGCGAGGGCGAGATGTACCTGGGCTCGGACGCCCTGGCCGTCGGTCCCTTCACCCAGAAGATCTCCTATCTGGAAGAAGGCGACTACGTCGCCGTGACCCGCACCGGCGCGCAAATGTTCGACGCTTCGGGCCGCCCGGCCGACCGCGCCGTGGTTCAGGTTTCCGCCTCCTCGGCCCTGGTCGAGAAGGGCGAGTACCGCCACTTCATGGAGAAGGAGATCCACGAGCAGCCCGACAGCGTCCAGCACACCCTGTCGGAATACCTCGACCTGGTCTCCGGCAAGGCCAAGGTAGAGGCCGTCGACTTCGCCGCGATCGAACGCATCCAGATCGTCGCCTGCGGCACCGCCTTCTACGCCGGTCAGATCGGCAAATACGCCTTTGAACGCTATGCGGGCCTGCCCTGCGACGTCGAGATCGCCTCGGAGTTCCGCTATCGCCACCCGGCCGTGAGCAAGGGGACGCTGGCCGTCGCCGTCAGCCAGTCGGGCGAGACCGCCGACACCCTGGCCAGCCTGACCTGGTGCAAGGCCCAGGGGCTGAAGACCGCCGCCGTGGTCAACGTCCACACCTCCTCCATGGCGCGCGAGGCCGAAGTCCTGTGGCCGACCCATGCCGGGCCGGAAATCGGCGTCGCCTCGACCAAGGCCTTCACCGCCCAGGTCGCCGCCCTCTTGTCGCTGGCCGTGGCGGCGGGCGTGGCCCGCGGCAAGATCGACGCCGTTCAGGAGGCCGATCTGGTCAAGGCCCTGTTCGAAGCCCCGCGCCTGATCGCCGAGGCTCTGCAGATGGATGCGGGCATCCACGCCCTGACCCTCGACCTGGCCAAGGCGCGCGACGTCCTGTTCCTGGGCCGCGGCCCGATGTTTCCGCTCGCCATGGAAGGCGCGCTGAAGCTGAAGGAGATCAGCTACATCCACGCTGAGGGCTATGCGGCGGGCGAGCTGAAGCACGGCCCCATCGCCCTGATCGACGAGGCGACCCCGACGGTGGCGCTGGCCCCGCTGGACGACCTGTTCGAAAAGACCGCCTCCAACCTTCAGGAAGTCGCCGCGCGCGGCGGCCCGGTCATCATGATCGCCCCGGAAAAGGCGCCCGACCCGCACGGCGCCGGCATCAGCCGCGTTCATGCGCCGGATTGTCCGGCCCTGATCGCCCCACTGGTCTACGCCGTGCCGATGCAGCTTCTGGCCTATTACACCGCCGTCCAGAAGGGCACCGATGTCGACCAGCCGCGCAACCTGGCCAAGTCGGTGACGGTGGAATAGGCGAACCCGATCCGCCCGGGGGCGTTTGGAAGCTTCACAAATTACGCCTATGACAGGCGCCCCAAGGCTGATCAGGACGATCCATGACGACCTCCCCCGCCCGCCTACGTAAGGCGGTCCTGCCCGTGGCCGGTCTCGGCACGCGGGTTCTGCCCGGCACCAAGACCACGCCCAAGGAGTTGCTGAACGTCGTCGACCGACCGATCCTCTCCTACATCGTGGAAGAGGCGCGCGAGGCGGGGATCGAGCACATCGTCTTCGTCACCGGCCGCGCCAAACAGGCGATCGAGGACTATTTCGACCATCAGATCGAGCTTGAGGCCCAACTCCTGGCCAAGGGCAAGACCGAGATCCTGGAGATCATGAACGCCGAACTGGCCCAGGCCGGCGAGATGAGCTTCACCCGCCAGATGCAGCCCAAGGGCCTGGGCCACGCCGTCTGGTGCGCTCGCGACATCATCGGCCACGAGCCCTTCGCCGTCATCCTGCCCGACGTCATCGTGGATTCGCAGCCCGGCGCCCTGAAGCAGCTGGCCGAGGTCTACGCCGAGGTCGGCGGCAACGTCATCGGCGTCGAGGCCGTGCCCGAGGCCGACACCCATAAGTACGGCATCATCGACCCCGCCTCCCACGACGGCCGCCGCTACGGCATGAAGGGCATGATCGAAAAGCCTGCCCAGGGCACGGCGCCCTCGAACATGTCGATCTCGGGCCGCTACATCCTGCAGCCGGAAATCTTCGACCTGCTGGAAACGCAGGAGCGCGGCGCCGGCGGCGAGATCCAGCTGACCGACGCCATGGACCGGCTGATGAAGACGCAAACCTTCACCGCCTATGAGTATGAGGGCGTGACCCACGACTGCGGCGACAAGATCGGCCTGCTGCGCGCCAACGTCGCCCTGGCCCTGAAGCGCCCCGATCTCGGCGACGCCGCCCGCGAGGCGATCGAAAGCCTGCTGTAACCGCCTTTCTCCTCTTTGGTGATCGTGAAGCGCTCAAGCAGCCGAAGCGGCGACACGCGTAAACCCTTCTCCCCTTGTGGGAGAAGGTGGCAGGCGAAGCCTGACGGATGAGGGGGGCCGACGGCGCGTTTGCAAACCTGCCGTTACTGTCCTGCCTTGTCGTCTAAAGGTCGCGCTCACACCCCTCATCCGAGCGCCTTCGGCGCCCACCTTCTCCCACAAGGGGAGAAGGGCGAACGGCGCCAGCATAACGATCGTCAAAAATCGCTTTGATTTCAAAGTCCCGCTTCATGCGAACCGACTTCAGCTCGCCTTGCTCGCCCGCCGCCTCATCATCGCCGGCCAGGCTCCGTAGCTTGTCCGACTTCAGACGATTCAGACGAATTGGACTCTGTTTTTCCGCCCTGCGTCGCTTTCGTCGCAGCCAAGCGCCACGCTTTCGCCCCCTCGCGCGTTCGGCTAGGCAGGTTAGAGTGCTGAAAACGAGGTTCGACTGATGCGCGTGATGATTCTGGGCGGCGACGGCTTCTGCGGCTGGCCCACGGCCCTACACCTCTCGGCGCGCGGCTGGGACGTGCTGGTCGTCGACAACCTCAGCCGCCGCAACATCGACAATGAGCTGGAGATCCGCTCCCTGACCCCGATCCGCACCATGGGCGAGCGCATCGCCGCGTGGAAGGAGGTCTCGGGCCGCACCATCGACTTCGTCAATCTGACCGTCGGCAAGGAGTTCGATCGCCTGGTCGCCCTGATCAGGGACTGGGCGCCCGACAGCGTGGTCCACTTCGCCGAGCAGCGCGCCGCCCCCTATTCGATGAAGTCGGCGCGGCACAAGCTCTACACCGTCGACAACAATCTGAACGCCACCAACCACCTGCTGGCCGCCATCGTCGAGAGCGGGCGGGACGTGCACCTGGCCCACCTGGGGACCATGGGGGTCTATGGCTACACCACGGCGGGCCTTCGCATCCCCGAGGGCTATCTGAAGGTCACGGTCGACACCGACCACGGCCCGACCGAGCAGGAAATTCTGTTCCCGCCGAACCCCGGCAGCATCTATCACATGACCAAGACGCAGGACGCCCTGCTGTTCCAGTTTTACGCCAAGAACGACGGCCTGCGGATCACCGACCTGCACCAGGGCATCGTCTGGGGCGCCCAGACCGAAGAGACCAAGCAGGACGAGCGCCTGATCAACCGCTTCGATTACGACGGCGACTACGGCACGGTGCTGAACCGTTTCCTGATGCAGGGCGCGCTCGGCTATCCGCTGACGGTGCACGGCTCGGGCGGGCAGACGCGGGCCTTCATCCACATCCAGGACACGGTGCGCTGCGTCGAGCTGGCGCTGAAGAACCCGCCCAGGCGCGGCGACCGGGTCAAGATCCTCAACCAGATGACCGAGAGCCGCCGCGTCCGCGATCTGGCCCGTATGGTGGCCGAGATGACCGGCGCCCAGGTCCACAACGTCGCCAATCCGCGTCAGGAGGCCGACGAGAACGAGCTCGTCGTCGCCAATGACCAGTTCCGCGAACTGGGGCTGAAGCCGATCACCCTGGCCGAGGGGCTGATGGCCGATGTGACCGAGATCGCCCGCCGTTACGCCGACCGCGCCGACCGGACCAAGATCCCCTGCGTCACCGCCTGGAACGCGGGCCGCGCCGAAGCCCTGCGCGACGAGGCTGAAACGACCGCCGCCCCTTCTCCCGTCCGCGTCCTGTCCGCCTGAAAGACCCAAGCCCGATGACCGAACCCGCCGCCGCCCCGTCCCTGCTGGTGTTCGGCGGCGGCTATCTGGGACAGGCGGCGGCGCGCGAGGCCGTGCGGCGCGGCGGCCGGGCCTTCGCCTCCTCGCGCGATCCCGAAACCCGTCAGGCGCTGGCGGGACAGGGGATCACGCCGGTCGATCCGGCCGACGCCAAGGCCCTGGGCGCGGCCCTGGCGGCCGCCCAAGCCGTGCTGATCACCACGCCGCCCGACGCCCACGGCTGCCCGGCTCTGCGCGCCCTGACGCCGCTGGCGGGCGACGCCTGGCCCGACTGGATCGGCTATGTCTCCTCCACCGCCGTCTACGGCGACCGGGCGGGCGGCTGGGCCTTCGAGGGCGATCCGCTGAACGCCGCCACGCTGGAAGGCGCCCGTCGCGCCCGCGTCGAACGGGACTGGCTGGACGGAGCGCAGGGCATGGGGCTGACGCTGCAGATTTTCCGCCTGCCCGGCTTTTACGGCCCCGGCCGCAGCGTCATCGATCGCCTGCGCGCCGGAACCGCCCGCCTGGTGAGAAAGCCTGGCCAGGTGTTCAACCGCATCCATGTGGACGATGTCGTCTCGGGCCTGTTCGCCTCCATGGACCGGCCGCGCCCCGGCGGCGTCTACAACCTGACCGACGACGAGCCGACCTCCGCCGACGTCGTCACCGCCTGGGCGGCTGAACGCCTGAAGCTGCCGCGCCCGCCTGAGGTCGACTGGACCGCGCCCGAGGTCAGCGAGGCCATGCGCCGCTTCTACCTGGACTCCAAGCGCGTCTCCAACGCCCGCGCCAAGGCCGAACTGGGCTGGCGTCCCCGCTACCCCTCCTACCGCGAAGGGCTGGAGGCGATCATCAGGGGCGACGAACTCGAAGACCTGCGTTAGGTTAGGCGTTTAAACTGGTGCGCCGAGCAATGAAGATGTCACGGACTTTGCCGCTATATATGGCGGCTATCCTGGCTTGCAGTGCTATGGGCCTCGCCGCCTTCGCAGCGGCGGCTCAGCAAACCACAGGCGTACGGGCTCAGGCGCGAAAAGCAATCGCCACCTGCGGCCCAGGCCAGGTGGCGACCGTCACCAAGAGTGATTTCGTCTGTTTCTGAGGGTCAGAAAGGCAAGATATTGCGCTGGCGGCTGTAGCTCATGGTGCCGACGTTGGCGCCCAGACGCACGCCGACGCCGGTGCGGATCGGGGCCAGGACGATGCCGTCCGCGCGCTGATAGTTCACGCCCAGACCGGCCACCAGATAGGCCGAGCCCTCGACGCCCGGATACCGGCGATAGAGCATGTCCGGGTGGTAGAGGCCGTAAACCAGGGTGAACACCCGGCTGGCGTTGCCGCCCCAATCCCAGCCGATGGAGGCGCCCTGCCAGAACACCTCCTGCGAGGCCGACAGATCCTTCATGTGCAGGGCTCCGCGGCCGTAACGCAGACCAGCCACCACGGCGCCCGCGCCTTCCTCGCCCGCGATATAGGCGGTGGGGCGGTCGCCCTGTTCGGCGAAGATGCGTTCGATGGCGCCGCCTACAGCCTCGGCGGCGATGCCCAGTTCCCGCGAGCCGGCGGTGACCAGTTCGTCAAAGGTGTAGGCCTGGGCCCGCTGATCGGACGCGATCGGATAGTTGGGATCGGCGGGGGGGGGGCGGGGGCCAGCGCCCCCACCGGCGGGGGGGGGGGCCGGCGGGGG
>NZ_DLNP01000008.1:0-78156 GCF_002478355.1 Brevundimonas sp. UBA7507
AGCACCTGTTCTGGTTCTTCGGCCACCCCGAAGTGTACATCATGATCCTGCCGGGCTTCGGCATGATCTCGCACATCGTCTCGACCTTCTCGAAGAAGCCGATCTTCGGCTACCTCGCGATGGCCTACGCCATGGTCGCCATCGGCTTCATCGGCTTCATCGTGTGGGCGCACCACATGTATACGGTCGGCATGAGCGTGAACCTGCGCGCCTACTTCGTGGCCGCGACCATGATCATCGCCGTGCCCACGGGCGTGAAGATCTTCAGCTGGATCGCCACCATGTGGGGCGGCTCCATCACCTTCAAGGCGCCCATGCTGTGGGCGATGGGCTTCATCTTCCTGTTCACCGTCGGCGGCGTGACCGGCGTGGTCCTGTCGAACGCCGGCATCGACTACAGCCTGCACGACACCTACTACGTCGTGGCGCACTTCCACTACGTGCTGTCGCTGGGCGCCATCTTCTCGATCTTCGCGGCCTTCTACTACTGGTACGAGAAGATGTTCGGGGTAAAGTACAACGAGTTCCTGGCTCAGGCTCACTTCTGGATCATGTTCGTGGGCGTGAACCTGGTGTTCTTCCCGCAGCACTTCCTGGGTCTGCAGGGCATGCCGCGTCGCTACGTCGACTATCCGGAAGCCTTCACCTACTGGAACCACGTCTCGTCGGTCGGCTATCTGATCACCATCATCGGCGTGGGCGTGTTCCTGGTGCTGCTGGTGGAATCCGCCATCCGTCGCCGCAAGGCCGAGGCCAACCCGTGGGGCGAAGGTGCCACCACGCTGGAGTGGACCCTGTCCTCGCCGCCGCCGCACCACCAGTTCAACGAACTGCCGGTGGTCAAGGCGGACAACCACTGATCCGTATCGGATAGACTCGGAGAGGCCGCCCTTCCGTAACCGGAAGGGCGGCCTTCGCGCTTTATGACCATGATCGAACGCCCCGCCCAAGAAACGCCCCTCGTCACCACGGCCCAGCCGGAAGACTTCTTCCAGTTGTTGAAACCGCGCGTCATGTCGCTTGTGGTGTTCACAGCGGTGACGGGCCTGGTCGTGGCGCCGGGGCAGCTGAGCTGGGTCAACGCCGTCATCGCCGTTCTGTGCATCGCCATCGGCGCCGGGGCGGCGGGCGCGCTGAACATGGCGGTCGAGGGCGAGACCGACGCCCTGATGCGTCGCACGCGCGGACGCCCGGTCGCGGCCGGACGCGTGCGCAAGAACGACGCCATCGCCTTCGGCATGGTGCTGTCGATCTTCTCGGTCATGCTGCTGGGCATGACGACCAACTGGCTGGCGGGCGGCCTGCTGGCCCTGACCATCGTCTATTACGCCTGGCTCTACACCCTGGTGCTGAAGCGCCGCACGCCCCAGAACATCGTCATCGGCGGCGCGGCCGGGGCCTTGCCGCCCGTGATCGGCTGGGCGGCGGTGACGGGCGATGCGCCGTGGCAGGCCTGGCTGCTGTTCCTGATCATCTTCATGTGGACGCCGCCGCACACATGGGCCCTGACCCTCTATTCGGCCGGCGACTACGCCAAGGCGGGCATTCCGATGATGCCGGTGGCGCGCGGAGCCAAGTCCACCCGTTTGCAGATCATGCTCTACAGCCTGGCCTTCGTGCCCGTGGCGATCGCGCCCGCCTTCACCGGCCTGGGCGGCCCCATCTATCTGGTGGTCTCGGTCGCGGGCGGCTTGGGCTTCCTGGCCCTGGCCTTCCGCCTGTGGCGCTCGCGCGCCGGCGATCAGCCCGACAAGGCCGAGGCCGTGGGGCGAGAGGCCGCATTGTATGATGTCCGGGCCGAGGCCAAACCGGCCCGCAACCTGTTCGCCTTTTCGATCTTGTACCTGATGGCGTTGTTCTCGGCCCTGCTGGTCGAGCATCTGTCGGGTGTCGGAGTCTGAGTTCCATGTCCAAACCCGAGTTCCTGAAGCTGAACGATGAACAGGTTCGTGCGCGTAAGCGTCGCAACGTGGCCATCGCCCTGGGCCTGCTGGCCTTCATCGCCCTGGTCTACACCGTGACGGTGTCTCGCATGCACGCCAACAACCAGGCGCGGCATGAAGCCGAGGCGGCGGCCCTGGCCACGCTGGAGAGGGCCGATCCGGCCCTGCCCGCGCCGGTCCAGCCGGACGCACCCGTTCCCGCGCCCGCAACCCAGGAGCCTTGAGGGCCGTGAAGAACAAGAATTCGGTCGCGTTGCTGTGCGCGGCCTTGGTCATTTTCATGACGGGCGCGGCCTTCGCCGCCGTGCCGCTGTACCGGCTGTTCTGCCAGGTCACGGGCTTTGACGGCACGACCATGAAGGCCGAGGCGGCTCCGACCGAGATTCTGGATCAGGAAGTCCTGATCCGCTTCGACACCAACGTCCGCGACCTGCCCATGACCTTCAAGGCCGAGCAGTTCAGCCAGAAGGTCCGCATCGGCGAGACGGGCATGGCCTATTTCGAAGTGACCAACACCTCGAACCAGACGATCCACGCCACGGCGGCCTACAACGTCGTGCCCGAGCGGGCCGGCCCGTACTTCCAGAAGCTTCAGTGCTTCTGCTTCGAGGGGCAGGAGATCGCGCCGGGCGCGACCGTGTCCTTCCCGATGCAGTATTTCGTCGCGCCCGAGATGGCGACCGACGCCGAGGTGAAGGGGGTGCGCGAAATCACCCTCAGCTACACCTTCTTTCCAACCAAAGGCTTTCAGCAGGCCGTTGCGAACGACTCTGCTGTTGGCAAAGCCGGAGAGCGGGGGCTATAGCCCTCTTCAAACGACTCTCGCCTTAATTCAGAGACCTTGGGAATGGCTGACGCTCACGCGAAACCGCAACACGACTACCATCTGGTCGATCCGAGCCCCTGGCCGCTGATCGCCTCCTTCTCCGCCTGCATCATGTTCGTGGGCGCCGTGATGTGGATGAAGGGCCTGTTCGGTCTGCCGGAAGGCACCAAGTGGCTGTTCTTCGCCGGTCTCGCGGGCGTGCTGTTCACGATGTACGGCTGGTGGTCCGACGTCATCAAGGAATCCAAGAAGGGCGACCACACCCCCGTCGTCGGCATCGGCCTGCGCTACGGCATGGTGCTGTTCATCGCGTCGGAGGTGATGTTCTTCGTCTCCTTCTTCTGGATGTTCTTCGACATGGCGATCTTCAACGAAGCGCGCACGATCATCCCGGAAGTCGGCAACTGGGCCGACACGGCGACCGCCTGGCAGAGCTGGCCGCCCAAGGGCGTCGAGCTGCTGGATCCGTGGAGCCTGCCGCTCATGAACACGGTCATCCTGCTGCTGTCGGGCACGACCCTGACCTGGGCGCACCACGCCCTGATCGGCGGCGACCGCAAGGGCGCCAAGCTGGGCCTGCTGATCACCGTCCTGCTGGGCGTGCTGTTCACCGGCGTTCAGGCCTATGAGTATTACCACATCCTGCACGGCCACCTGTTCTTCAGCGAAGAAGCGGCTCAGGCCAAGCTGTACGGCTCCATCTTCTTCATGACGACGGGCTTCCACGGCTTCCACGTCCTGGTCGGCACCATCTTCCTGGCCGTCTGCCTGCTGCGCCTCTACGCCGGTCAGATGACCCCGCAGAAGCACTTCGGTCTCGAAGCCGCCGCCTGGTACTGGCACTTCGTCGACGTGGTGTGGCTGTTCCTCTTCGTCTTCATGTACGTCGTCTTCGGTTGATCGAACGCGACGGACAAGTCGAGCTTTCGTCGGCGCGGGGCCCCAAGCCCCGCGCCGATTTGCTTGTCTGGCCCGCCGTGCGCGCGGGGCTCATGGGGCGCTGTCCGGCCTGCGGGCGCGGGCCTCTGTTCCAGGGCTTCCTGAAGCGCTGCGTCGTTTGCGAGGCTTGCGGCTATGATCTGGGCGCGGTCGAGACGGGCGACGGCGCCGCCACCTTCATCATGCAGCTCGCCGGCTTTCTGGTCGGCTTCTCGGCCCTGGCTGTCGAGATCGCCTGGAGCCCGCCGATCTGGCTGCACCTGATCATCTGGCTGCCGCTGGTCGCGGTTCTGGCCGTGGCCTTGATGCGGCCGGGCAAAGGGCTGATGACGGCCCTGCAGATGCTGCGCCAGCGCGGCGCCGATTCCCACCGAGACACCCGATGACCGTCGCCGCCCGGCCTCGCTTTCCCATCATCCTGACCGTGATCGCCGTCCTGCTGCTCGGCGCCCTGCTGACGCTGGGCGTGTGGCAGGTGCAGCGGCTGCAGTGGAAACTGGACCTGATCGACAAAGCCGAGGCCGCCGCGGCCCAGGCGCCGCTTCCCCTGGCCGAAGCCCTGGCGCTGGAGGATCCCGAGTTCCGCCAGGTGATCGTGACCTGCCGCGGCCTGAACGCGGCGCCCTTCGTCGAGCTTCAGACCATCGAGGACGGCGACGCCGGGGTGCGGCTGATCTCGGCCTGTCCGGTCGAGGGGCGGGGGACGGTGCTGGTCGACCGCGGCTTCCTGCCCGCCGAAGCCGCCGAGCGCCCCGCCGTGCGGGCCGAGGCCGCCATGCCGGTCGTCGTCGCGGGCGTGGTGCGCCAGGCGCCCGGCCCCAACGCCATGACCCCGCCGCCCTCGGGCAAACTCTTCTACGGCCGCGACCGGGCGGCGATGGCCCAGGCCCTGGGCGTGACGGGGGCGGTGTCGTCCTACACCGTCTATGCCACCACTTCGGCCAATCCTGAACTGACGGCGCTGCGGCCGGTGGCGCCGCCCGCCGCCTTCAGCAACAACCACCTGGGCTACGCCCTGACCTGGTTCGGCCTGGCGATCACCCTGGTCGTCTTCTATGCGGCCCTGCTGCTGCGCCGCTATCGCCCCACGCCTTCCAAGGATCGCTGACCTGACTGCTCGTCTTCACACCCTGTCCAACGGCGTGCGCGTCGTGTGCGACCCCATGCCCGGCCTGCGCACCATCGCCGTGACCGTGGCCGTCAACGGCGGCGCCCGCATGGAGGACGAAGTCCATTCCGGCTGGTCGCATCTGCTGGAGCATCTGGTCTTCAAGGGCGCGGGCGACATGGGCGCGCGCGAGATCGTCGAGCGCATCGAGGCCGAGGGCGGCTCGATCAACGCCGCCACCGGCTATGAGCGCACCAGCTTCGACGTGCGCGCCCTGAAGGGCAGCCTGCCGCTGGCCATGCAGGTGCTGTCCGACCTGGTGTTCCGTCCGACCCTGTCGCCCGAGGAGATCGAGCGCGAGAAGGACGTGGTGGCGCAGGAGATCGCCGAGGCCTTCGACACCCCCGACGATCATGTGTTCGAGATGGCCCAGACCCAGGCCTTCGCCGGCCAGGCCCTGGGGCGGCCGATCCTGGGTTCGATCGCCAGCCTGGCGCCCGCCGACCGGGCGGCCGTGGCCGACTGGCGCGCGCGCCTCTATTCGCCCGATCACATGGTGGTGTCGGTGTCCGGCGCGGTCGATGAGGCCGAGCTGCTGACCCTGGCCGAGGCCTGGTTCGGCCAGGCGGTCGCCGCGCCGCACGAACCGACGGCGTCGGCTGTCTTCACCGGCGGCGAGGCGAAGCTGGCGCGCAAGATCGAACAGGCCAATTTGGTCTTCCAGCTGCCCAGCCTGGGCGTGCGCGATCCGCGCCAGCCCGCCCTGCGCCTGTTCACCGAAATCTTGGGCGGGGGCATGGCCTCGCGCCTGTTTCAGAGCGCGCGCGAGGATCGGGGTCTGGCCTACGCCATCGACGCCTATCACGAGACCTATGACGAACTGGGCGTGCTGGGCGTCTACGCCGGGGCGGCGGCCGAGCGGTCGCTGGAACTGGCCGAGCTGTGCGCCGCCGAGATCCTCGATCTGGCCGACAAGGGGCCGACGGAGGCGGAGCTGGCGCGGGCCAAGGCCGTGCTGAACGCCAGCCTGTGGATGGCCGACGAAAGCCCGGCCAGCCGCTCGGGCCGTCTGGCGGGACAGACCCTGGCGTTCGGCGCGCCCGTCTCGTCGGAAGAGAGCGCCGCCCGCATCGAGGCCCAGACGGCGCAGGATCTGCGCGCGGTGGGCCAGGCCATGACGGGGCAAGGACTGGCGGCGACGGCGGTTCTGGGGCCCAGGGCCGCGGGCGGGGCGGGGCGCGTCTTCCGCCAGCGGATGGCGGCGGGCTGATCGCGGCCTGCTGACGCCGAGATCGCTTCGCGCTATCGTCTGCACCATGGCCCTGTTCGACTGGATGGCCGAGGCGACCGGACCGGTCCTGAACGGGCAGGGGGTTCTGCTGCGCCCGCCGCGCCCTGCGGACTATGTGGCGTGGGCCTCCCTGCGTGAGGAATCGCGCGACTATCTGCAGCCGTGGGAGCCGGCCTGGGCCGAGGACGATCTGACCCGCGCCGCCTATCGTCGCCGCCTGGGCGTCTATGCGCGGGAGATGGAGCAGGGGACGGCCTGGCCCCTGTTCGTGTTCGATCAAGCCGATGAGGCGCTGCTGGGCGCCATCACCCTGTCCAACATCCGGCGCGGCGTGGCCGAGACCGGCACCCTGGGCTACTGGGTAGGCCGTCCCTATGCGGGGCAGGGCGTCGGCACGGCGGCGGCGCGGGCCATGCTGGGCCATGCCTTCAGCGCGCTGGGGCTGCATCGGGTCGAGGCCGCCTGCGTGCCGACCAACCACGCCTCGCGGCGCGTGCTGGAAAAGGCGGGTTTTCGCCAGGAAGGCGTGGCCCGCGCTTATTTGAAAATTAACGGCCGGTGGGCAGACCATCTGCTGTTTGGCGTTCTGCGTGATGAGTTCGCCGTCGGCGTCGCCCCTTCAGTCAGAGTATCGGACCCGTCTTGAGCACACGATCCAGAGCCCTGACGTGGGATCCGACCACGGCGATCGAAGCCCTCGCCGCGGCCGACGCCGCCCTATGGATCTGGACGCCCGCCGAGGATCAGATCCGCTTTACGGGGGCCACCCGGCCGCTGGGTCTGGGGCCGCTGGCGCCGCAATGCTCGGGCGCGGCCTTCACCGCCCTGGCCATGCCTCAGGACCGCGCCCTGGCCGATCGTCTGCTGAAACCCCAGGCCGAGGGGACGGAGATCGCCGTGCGCCTGCGGATGCGCGGCTGCGAGACCTGCCTGTGGCGCGGCGTCTGGCTTGAGGACGGCCTGCGCGCGGCGGGCATCGTCGCGCTTGAAACCAAGTTCGCGGGCGCGGATCGCGATACGCTGACAGGGTTGCTGGATCGACGCACCTTCTTGGTGCGCGTGGCCGAGACGCTGGGGACGGCGGGCGACTATGAAATGGTGGTGGCCGATCTGGATCGGCTGCGTCGTCTCAACGAAGCGCTGGGCCATGAGCGCGCCGATCTGGTGCTGTCGGCCCTGGGGTCGCGCCTGTCGGCGGCCTTCTCCGAAGACTGCATCCCGGCCCGCATCGGCGAGGACGAGTTCGCCGTCCTGGTGCGGCGCGGCGGCAGCGGGGCCAGCGGCAGCGAACGCCTGCGCGAGGCGTTGGAGCAGCCGCTGCGGCTGGCGGGCTTCGACATCTATCCGACCCTGTCCA
The DNA here is from genome assembly GCF_002478355.1 of Brevundimonas sp. UBA7507. Taxonomy (NCBI): domain Bacteria; kingdom Pseudomonadati; phylum Pseudomonadota; class Alphaproteobacteria; order Caulobacterales; family Caulobacteraceae; genus Brevundimonas; species Brevundimonas sp. UBA7507. The sequence goes on from NZ_DLNP01000008.1 coordinate 7,465, forward strand.
TCGGCGCCGTGACGGCCGAGGGCGGACCGGACGCGCCGGACGCCGCCGAGCTTCTGCGCCGGGTCGAACTGGCGGTGGAACAGGCCAAGCAGGCCGGGCGCGGCGGCGCGGCGGCCTATGGCCGGGCGCTGGAGACCGACAGCCTGTCGCGCCTGGCGCTTGAGGCGGACCTGCGCAACGCCTTCGTACGCGGCGAGATCGAGCCCTTCTTCCAGCCGATCGTCAATCTGAACAGCGGCGCCGTGGCGGGCTTCGAGGCCCTGGCGCGCTGGCGCCACCCCCGGCGCGGCCTGGTGCCGCCGGACGAGTTCCTGACCCTGGCCGACGAAATGGGCCTGATGAACGAACTGGGCCTGCTGATGATGACCGAGGCGGCGCGTCAGCTGGCCGAGTGGCTGCAGCGCCACCCCGGCGCCGGGCGGCTGTTCTGCAGCGTCAACCTGTCGGTGGGCGAGATCGAGCGCGCCCATCTGGTCGAGGACGTGGCCCGCATCATCAAGGAGGCGGGCCTGCCGCGCGGCGCCCTGAAGCTGGAAGTCACCGAGGGCGACATCATGCGCGACACCGCGCGCGCCGCCGAGGTGCTGAAGGCCCTGCGCGAGGCGGGGGCCAGTCTGGCGCTGGACGATTTCGGCACGGGGTTCTCGTCCCTGTCCTACCTGGCCAAGCTGCCGTTCGACACGTTGAAGATCGATCGCTACTTCGTTCTGACCATGGACAAGGACGAAGGCTCGGCCAAGATCGTCAAATCCGTCGTCAACCTGGGTCGCGACCTGGCGCTGGAAGTGGTGGCCGAGGGGGTCGAAAACGCCTCCCTGGCGCAACTGCTGCTCGATGACGGCTGCCATTACGGCCAGGGCTTCGGCTATGCGCCCGCTCTGCCGGCCCAGGAGGCCGAGGTGTATCTGAACGAATCCCTCGCCGACGGCGCGGCGCCGATCAAGGCGCGGTCAGGCTGACTTTCAGCAAGCTGCAGGTGAGAGGATGCGGCCGTGTCGCGTCTCTTCGTATAAAATAGATTTGCTTCGAGCGTTAAAGGTGACGCCGGATAGGCTTTATCTAAGTTATTTGTAACTTGAACCTGTTGCTGTCGAACTGATTGATCGCCTCTTGTTTTTACATTCAGGGGCGCACAGTCGATGCGTTTGCAAGGTGAGTCTCAAACGAACGAGCGCCTTGATGTCAGCTTTGAAAAGCTGAAAGGCGCCTCGTCGGCGCCGCTCGCCGTCGGCGTACAGGATGGGGCCAGGCTCTGTTTCGCCGCCTTTCCGGACCATGAGATCGATCGGCGGTTCGAGATCGGCTCCGTCACCAAGGTCTTCACCGGCTCCTTGCTGGGCGTCATGGTCGAAGCGGGAGACGTCGATCCCGAGGCGCCGGTGGATCATCTGTTCGGCAAGGCTCTGCCCTGGCCGGTCAGGCCGCCGACCCTGGTTGAACTGGCCAGCCATCGCAGCGGACTGCCGAACACGCCCAAGCCCCTGTTCTGGCGCGAAAGCCTGGCCGCCCTGTCCCTGTCGGTGAAGGATCCTTGGCGCGGCGTGGATGCAGCGAAGTATCGCGCCATGCTCATGGCGGCGGTGAAACAGGCGCGGGTCGGCGAAGCGCCTCGGTATTCGAGCATGGGCGTCAGCCTGCTGGGCGACGCCCTAGCGCACGCTGCGGGGATGGACTTCGCCGATCTGCTGGATCAGCGCCTACTCAGACCGCTGGGAATCCGACGCACGGATTTCCTGCGGCCGGAGGAAGAGCCCGATCTGGTGGCGATCAGCGTCAACGACTGGGATCGCCCCGTGCCCTATCTGCGCGATCAGATGGCGCCTGCGGGGATGCTGGCTTCCACGGTCGAGGATCAACTGCGTTTCCTGCGCGCCGCCTGGGGCGAGGGGCCGGACGAGATCGTGAAGGGCGTGCTCAGGGCTCAGACGCCCGTGGCCCAGATGGGCGGCGTCGCCATCGGCTATTGCTGGCTTCTGGCCCCGCACAAGGACGGAGAGATCGCCTTCCACAACGGCGGGACATGGGGATCGCAGGCCGAGGTCGCCGTGGTGAAGGACCGACGGATCGCTGTCGCCGCCCTGTCCGCCAAACGCCGTCACACCGATGAGTTCGTCAGCGAGATGCTCGGAACCTGAGGGCGTTCGACCGCCTTCAGGCCCGGCCGCTCTGGCTGGACAGGCGGGCGGCGTCGACGCCGAGCGCGGCCAGGGCGCGGCTCCATTTGGTGTCGTAGTCGGCGTCGAAGATCAGGGCCGGATCGGCGTCCGTCGTCAGCCAGATGTTCTCGTTCAGCTCTTCCTCGAGCTGCCCCTCGCCCCAGCCGGCGTAGCCCAGCAGCAGGATGGAGCGGCTGGGGCCGTCCTCGGCGTCGGCCATGGCGGCCAGGGCGTCGCGGGTGCCGGTCAGGGCCAGACCCTCGCCGAAGGTCAGGCTGGCGTCCTCGCTGGTCCAGTCGTCCGTGTGCAGGACGAAGCCGCGCTCGCGCTCGACCGGGCCGCCGATCAGCACTGAACGGTCGCCCGCGGCGTCGTCGATCGGCGTGTCCAGCTTTTCAAGGACCTCGGCCAGGGACACGCCCGGCGCGGGCTGGTCCAGGCGCAGGCCCAGAGCGTGTTCATCGTCGTGGGCGCAGATCAGGATGACGGCGTGGCGGAAGCGATCGTCGTCGATACCCGGCATCGCCACCAGAAGACGCCCGGTCAGGGAGGAGAAGGCGGTCATGCCCCTATCATCGGGGCGGACGATGGCGGGCGCAAGCCATTCTCAGGGCCCCACGCGCTTGGCGATCTCCTTACGGGTCTCTATCTGACTCCCATCGTCCTGGATCGTCCGGGCCGAACTCCCGGAGACCCCGACATGACCATCCAGATCGGCGACCGCATTCCCGACGCCACCCTGACGACCATGACGCCCGACGGCCCCAAGCCGGTCACGACGGCCGAACTGTTCGGCGGCAAGACGGTCGCCCTGTTCGCCGTGCCGGGCGCCTTCACGCCGACCTGTTCGGCGCGCCACCTGCCGGGCTATGTCGATCACCGCGCCGATCTGGCGGGCAAGGGCGTGGACACGGTCGCCTGCGTCTCGGTCAACGACGCCTTCGTCATGGGCGCCTGGGCCAAGGCCAATGATCTGAACGGCGCCGACGACGTGGTCATGCTGGCCGACGGTAACGGCGACTTCACCCGCGCGGTGGGGCTGGCGCTGGACGCCAAGGGCTTCGGCATGGGCGAGCGTTCGCAGCGCTACTCCATGTTGGTCAAGGACGGGGTGGTCGACCAGCTCAACATCGAGCAGGGCGGCGAGTTCAAGGTGTCTTCGGCCGAGCACCTGCTGGCCCAGTTGTGACGACCCGCGTCGCTTATTGAACCATGGGCGACGTCTTCACCCCGGAAAAACGCAGCGCCGTCATGCGCCGGGTGAAGGGGCGCGACACCACGCCCGAGATGAAGGTCCGGCGCCTGCTGCGGGGCGCCGGGATCGGCTATCGGCTGGGCGGCTGCGGCCTGCCTGGCCGACCCGATGTGGTGATGAAGGGGCGACGCATCGCCCTGTTCGTCCACGGCTGCTTCTGGCACGGCCATGATTGCCCGCGCGGGGCGCGACAGCCCCGCTCCAACGCCGACTACTGGATCGCCAAGATTGACCGCAACCGGGCGCGCGACGACCGCGTCACGGCGGAGCTGCAGGCGCAGGGCTGGCGCGTGCTGATCCTGTGGGAGTGCGAGCAGAAGGCGCCGGATTGGGGCGAGCGGCTGCTGGACGCGTTGCTGGACCAGACGACGACTTAGGCGACGGCCTGGGCGTCGATGTCCGCCTCATCGGCCGCGCCCAGCACCTCGCTCAGGGCGGCCAACAGCACCGCCGGGGTCAGCGGCTTAGCGACGAAGTGGTTCATGCCCGCGTCCAGACAGGCGGCGATGTCCTCGGGCGCGGTGTCGGCGGTCACGGCGATGACGGGCGTCGCGACGTTCGACCCATGGCCCGAGCGCAGGCGGCGGGTGGTTTCGCGGCCGTCCAGCTCCGGCATCCGCACATCCATGAAGATGACGTCGAAGACGCCGGATTCGCAGGCCTTCAGCGCGGCCAGGCCGTCCTCGGCCATGGTCAGCTCGCAGTCGAAGGCTTGCAGGATCACCTGGATGGCGCGGCGGTTGATGGCGTGATCGTCGACCACCAGCACTCTTAAGGGGCGTTCCGCGTCGCGCGGTGCATCCGTCTCAGTCATGACGGAGGGCGGCGTCGGGGCTGGGGCCATGGTCGGGGCTGACGGCGGCGCCGTTTCGACCTCCGGGCGAACCGGCGTCGGCACGGGCGCCCGTTCAGGCGGGCTGCGGACAACGGGCGCGGCGACCAGGTCGGAGGCGGGCGCGGCGGCCTCTTCCACGCCTTCGGGCAGGGTCAGGGCGACGGTGAAAGTCGAGCCTTGGCCCGCCTGGCTGCGGACCGTCAGGCGGCCGCCCATCAGCTCGACCAGATCACGACTGATCGCCAGGCCCAGCCCCGAGCCCCCGTAGCGTGCGGCGACCCCGTCGGTGGTCTGATCGAACGGGGTGAAGAGGCGGTCCATCTGACCGGCCGTCATGCCCGCTCCGGTATCGGCCACGTCGATCAGCAGGACATGCAGCCCGGCTTCATCGCGCCAGGAGCGCAGCTGGATGGTGATGACGCCCGCATCGGTGAATTTGACGGCGTTGGAGATCAGGTTGTTCAGCACCTGGCGCAGGCGCATGGCGTCGCCCTGAACCACGCCCGGCATATAGCGCGAGCCGTCCAAACGCAGGCGCAGGCCTTTGGCCCTGACCGGGCCCTGCCACAGGCGGAAGGTGTGGTTGAGCAGGTCGCGCAGGTCGAAATCCCGCGTCTCGACCTTCAGGCGCCCGGCGTCGAGGCGGGCGTGGTCCAGCAGGTCGTCCAGCAGCCCCTTCATCATCAGCCCGGCGTCCTCGATCATGGCCGTCTGCTGACGGGTCGCGGACGAGGGGGCGGCGACGCGCGTCAGTTCATGGGCGCCGGTCAGGATGGCGCCGATCGGGGTGCGCAGGTCGTGGGCGACGGCGGCCAGAAGAGCGCTGCGGCCGGCCATGACGCTCTCGGCCTGACGGCGCTTGCCGTCGGCTTCCTTCAGGGCGCGGGCTTCGGCTTCGCCGGCGGCGTGAAGCCGGCTGCGGGTCGTCAGGCAGAAGAAGATGAAGGCCACGACGCCGATGGCGACCGGCAGGATGAAGCGGCCCTCGACCCCCAGGCGGGCCATGAACAGCGGCGCCAAGGCCAGCACCGCCACCTGGGGCGCGACCGTCCAGAGGAAGACCCGCATATTGCCGGCCGAGGCGATGACCGAATTGATCGCGCCCGCCGCCAGCAGGGTGGTGGCGACTACGCCGCCGGGCAGACCGCCCATGATCCACAGCGGCACGGCGATGCCGGCGTAGACGCCGGCGTTGGCCGTGAGCGCCAGATCGCCCAGGGCGCCGCGCCAGCCCTTGGGCGCGGAGACCTGGCCGCGCGTTACGGGGGCGAAGGCGGCGGCCTCGGCCGCTTGCATCAGCAGATAGACCGCCAGCCAGCCCAGGCAGATGGGCAGGCCCAGGATAGGGCTGAACAACAGGGCGCAGGCCAACCCCACGACAAGCCGTTGAGGCAGCATCTTGTGCCGCTGTCGGATGGCGTATGCCCACCCGTTCCGGGATGCGTCGGTCTGCGTCATGCGGCGTTCCGAACGGGCGGTAGCGCCCCTCGGTTGCATCATGGCGACGGAGACCTAATGCTCCGTCAACGGCCGGAGGCGGTCGCCTCGGCCATGCTGGCGAAGCCGTCGGCGCGCAGACGGGCCGCCAGATCGCGCTTGATCCGACCGACCATGCCCGGTCCCTCATAGATCAGGGCCGAATAGACCTGGACCGCCGAGGCGCCCGCCCGGATGCGGGCATAGGCGTCCGCGCCGTCGGCGATGCCGCCTACGGCGATCAGCGGCAGGCGCCCGCCCGCCGCCTCGGCCGCGGCCTCCAGCGCCTTCTGGGCGAAAGGCTTTAGCGGGGCGCCCGACAGGCCGCCCGCCTCGCCCTTATAGGCTGACCGCAGGGAGGCGGGCCGCTCCAGCGTCGTGTTGGACACGATCAGGGCGTCGATGCGGTGGGCGATGGAGGCCTCGACGATCATGCCGATTTCTTCGCCGATCAGGTCGGGCGCGATCTTCAGGAAGACTGGCGCCCCGTCGCCGGGGCGGGCCTCATGGATGCGGCCCAGCAGGTCGTCCAGCGCCTCGCGGCCCTGCAGCGCGCGCAGGCCCGGCGTGTTGGGCGAGGAGATGTTGACCGTGAAATAGTCCGCCAGCCCCGCCAGCTTTTTCAGCCCGATCACATAGTCGGCGGCCTTGTCTTCAGTGTCCTTGTTGGCGCCCAGGTTGGCGCCGATGGCCGTGCGGGTCGGACGCCGCGCCAGACGGGCGGCGAAGGGCTCCAGCCCCTCGTTGTTGAAGCCCATGCGGTTGATGACGGCCCGGTCTTCCGCCAGGCGGAACAGGCGCGGCCTGGGGTTGCCGGGTTGGGCGCGCGGCGTGACCGAACCGCATTCCACGGCGCCGAAGCCCAGGCGCGACAGGCCTTCCAGCGCCTCGCCGTTCTTGTCGAGGCCGGCGGCCAGACCGACGGGGTTGGACATCTCCAGCCCGGCGATCGTGGTCTTCAGGATCGGATCGTCGGCGCCGGGCGCGGGCAGGGGCGTCATCTGCAGGGCGCGGATGGCCAGGCGGTGCGCGTTTTCGGGGTCGAGTTGGCGCAGCGCCCAGGCGCCGAGGTCGGTCAGGCTCATGTTCAGGCGGTCTCTTCGACGATCATGCGGCCGTCGGCCGTCACCGACAGGGCGCGGGCGGCGCGCGTCGCCGCGACAGGCAGGGGGCCGTAGATGTGGGGAAACAGGGCGCCGCCGCGCGACGGCTCCCAGACCAAGGCGTCGCCCAGGGCGGTCAGGTCGACCTCGACCAGCATCAGCTCGGTCTGGCCCGCGTAGTGTTTCGCCGCCGTGGCTTCCAACTGGTCGGCGGCGGACAGGTGGATGTAGCCGTCGGCCAGGTCCACGGGCGAGCCGTCATAACGGCCCTCGGCCAGGACGGCGCGCCAGTCGGCGCGGCTCAGGATCTTGAAGGCGACGTCGGGCAGATCCGTCACGCCAGGGTCTCCGGCGTCAGCCAGCCTTCATAGGACGGGCGACCGGCGACATCGACGCTGAAGATCGCCGCCGCCCCGGTGGGGAAACCGCCGCTCATCTTGTCCAGCACCGAGGGCGAGGCCGCGCTCTCGATCAGATATTCGACCGCCAGCTGGTGCACGCCGGGGTTATGGGCGATCAGCAGCAGGCAGCCCGCCTGGTCCTCGGCCGTCTCGACCGCGCGGCGCAGCACGTCGGCGGGGGCGTTGTAGAGGGCGTCGGAGACGTGCAGCTCGACATCGCCGAAATGCTCGCTGACGCCATCCCAGGTGTCGCGCGTGCGCTGGGCGCCCGAGACCAGGGCCATGTCGGGCTTCAGACCCCGCGCGGCCAGGGCGCGGCCCATGGCGGCGGCGTCGCGGCGGCCGCGCTCGCTCAGGGGACGGGCCACGTCGCCGCCCGGCGCCGAGGCTTCGGCCTTGGCGTGACGCATCAGGATCAGTCTCTGCATGGCGAGGGCTTTACGGCTGTTTGCGTGCGGCGACCATAGGGTGCGCGGCGGACGCTTGATCGCGAGCGGCGGGCGAGGGGGTCAGGGCCGGGCGACCGGCCAGCACGGCCTGGGCCGCGCCGCCGGGCCGTACGCGGGCGTAGGCCCTGCGCGAGGCTTCCAGCATGATCAGGCCCGCTGCGCCGGGAAACAGCTTCGGCCCCACCTGCTCCAGACCGTCGGCCAGCGGCAGCATCGGCCGCCACGGCGGGACGTAGAGAGCCTGCGACCAGGCGGCGGGCTCCAGTCCGACCTCGCGCACCAGCCGCTCCAACTGGCCGCGGGTGAAGGGGCGGCCGTGGCCGAAGGGGGTGGTCTCGGCCCGCGCCCACATGCCGCCGCGCGCCGCCGCCGCCAGGATGATGCGCCCGGCCGGGGCCAGGACGCGCACCGCCTCGGCCAGCAGGCCTTGCGGATCGTCGGCTTCCTCGAGGGCGTGGACCAGCAGGATGCGGTCGAACGTCCCGGCGGCGAAGGGCAGGCGCCGGTCGTCGACCAGGACGGTGCGGTTGCGTCCCGCCACGGCCCATTGCTCGGCGCCCTGTCCGCCCGGCATGGCGGCGATCACCCGGCGCGCGCCGATGAAGCCGTCCAGCCAGGGCGTGGCGTAGCCCAGGCCCAGAACGTCGCAGTTGTTGGCCTCGCCCCAGGCGTCCTCCAGCCGCCGCGCCAGCATGCGCCGGGCCAGCGCGCCGGTCGGCTCGCCGTAGAAGGTGCGGAGATCGTCGATGCTGCGGCGCATGGGGGGCAGTATGGCTGAAAGTCTGCACGACTTCATCCATTCTGGGCGGCGGAGGGTTCCTCTTCGCGCGGCTTAGGATAGGGTTTCGATAGGAGACCTCCCCATGACCCTGACCGTTCGCCAGTTTCCCTGTCTGTCCGACAACTACGGCTTCCTGATCCGCGATGAGGCGACGGGGCTGGTCGCCGCCGTCGACACGCCGGACGCCGAGGCCGTCCTGGCCGATCTGGAGGCGTCGGGCTGGGGGCGGCTGGATCTGATCCTGAACACCCACTGGCACGCCGATCACACCGGCGGCAACGAACGGTTGCAGGCCGAGACGGGCTGCGAGATCGCCGGGCCGGAAGAGGTGCGCCGCGCGGCGCCGCTGGATCACGTTCTGGTCGACGGCGAGGCGGTGCGCCTGGGTGAAACGACCTTTGATGTGGTGCTGTCGCCGGGGCATACCCTGGGCCATGTGGTCTATCATGCGGCGGAGGATGGGCTGGCCTTCCTCGGCGACGTCATCTTCGCCCTAGGCTGCGGGCGGCTGTTCGAGGGAACGCCGCAGCAGATGTGGGACAGCCTGAACCGCATCGCCGCCTGGCCCGAGGCGACGACCCTCTATTGCGCCCATGAATACACGGCGTCGAACGCCCGCTTCGCCCTGTCGCTGCCGGACGCCGACGAGGCGTTGAAGGCCCACGCCGAGGCCATCTTCGCCGCTCGTGAGCGTGGGGAGGCGACCGTGCCGACCACGGTAGGGATCGAACGCCGCTTCAATCCCTTCCTGCGCGCCCGCGACGCCGCCGACTTCGCCGAACGCCGCGCCCTCAAGGACGGCTTCAAGGGCTAGGACGCCCGCCGGATTTCCAGTCACCCATCATCGGAGATGTTCATGCAGTTGAAGGATCGGGTCGCCATCGTGACCGGCGCGGGCGGGGGCCTGGGCCGCTGTCACGCCCTCTATCTGGCCGGTCAGGGCGCCAAGGTCGTGGTCAACGACCTGACCGAGGCGGCGGCGCAGGGCTTGGCGGACGAGATCGTCACGGCGGGCGGCCAGGCTATGGCGGCGGCGGGCTCCGTCACCGACGTCGACGCGGTTCAGGCCATGGTCGAGGCGGCGATGAAGGCCTGGGGCCGCATCGACATCCTGATCAACAACGCCGGCATCCTGCGCGACAAGAGCTTCTCGAAGATGACGCTGGATGACTTCCGCCTGGTGGTGGACGTGCATCTGATGGGGGCGGCCATCTGCTCCAAGGCCGTGTGGGAGATCATGCGCGCGCAGACCTACGGCCGCATCGTCATGACGACCTCTTCGTCCGGCCTCTACGGCAATTTCGGCCAGGCCAACTATGGCGCGGCCAAGCTGGCCCAGGTGGGTCTGATGCAGACCCTGGCCATCGAGGGCGCCAAGCATAACATCAAGGTCAACGCCTTGGCGCCGACCGCCGCCACCCAGATGACTGCGGGCATCCTTTCGGAGGAGGTGCTGAAGGCGCTGGACCCGGCCCTGGTCAGCCCCGGCCTGCTGGCGCTGGTGGGCGAGGACGCGCCGACGCGGGCCATCCTGTGCGCGGGCGGCGGACATTTCGCCACGGCCAACATCACCCTGACGCCGGGCGTGCGCATCGGCGGGGCTGCGGATGCGGGCGAGCAACTGATCGCACGCTGGGACGAGGCCTCGAACCGCGAGGGCGAGATCGTACCGGACTACGGCTTCCAGCAGGGCGCGCAGGAGATGATCTCGGCAGGAGTCTCGGCGCCGATGGCGGCGGGCTGAACCTTCAGGCGCGGCGGCGGTCGTCGCCGCGCCACAGCCACAGGGCGCCGAAGACCAGCGCCAGGGCGACCAGCATCAGCGCCTGGGGCGCGACCTCGGCCAGGCCGGCGCCCATGGCGTTCATCCGCACGAAGGCCTGAACCGCCGCGGTCGAGGGCGACAGGTGGGCCAGCCAGACCAGCAGCTTGGGCATCATGAAGTGCGGCCAGGCCGCGCCCGCCAGGAAGAACAGCGGCGCTGACGTGCCGACCAGCACCTGCAACACCCGCTCATGCCGGTCGAACAGTCCGCCCAGCAGCAGGCCCAGCGCCGCAACCCCGGCCGAGAAGACCGGCGCCAGCAGGATCACCCCGGCCATGTCGCCCGCGCGCGGATAGTCCTGAAACCAGAAGACGAAGCCGAAATAGAACAGGCAGGACGCCGTGCCGATCGTCGTCAGCGCCAGCCACAGGCCCAGCCGGGCGCTGCGTCGCATGGGAGCGGCGCCGGTCTCGCGACGCAGGGCGGCGATGACGCCCGCGCCCAGCAGCAGGGTCTGCTGCAGGATGATCAGGCTGACGGCGGGCACGGCGTAGTCGCCATAGCCCTCGGTCGGGTTGAACAGGGAGACCTGTTTCAGGCTCGGCGCCAACCGGGCCGCACGGGCGGCCTCGGGCAGGCCCTCCAGCCGCGTCTCGGCGACATGGGCGGCGGCCGCCGCGACCGCCTTGCCGACCGAGGTGACGCGGACCAGATAGCCGCCGTTCAGCCAGACGGCCACGCCGTCGGGCGCGCCGCGCGCCAGGTCGGCCTCGAACCGTTCGGGCAGGATGACGACGCCGTCGACCACGCCGCGCCGCATCAGGTCGGACGCTTCGGCGGTCGAGGGGAGGACGGCGGCGACCTCGACCGCGTGGGAGGCGTTCAGATCTTCGACCAGGGCGCGGGTGAGGGCGCTCTGCGTCGGCGTCACCACGGCGACCGGCAGGCCCGTCGCCGCCTGTCCGGCGTAGGCGGCCGGATAGTAGAAGGCGTAGAGAACGACGGCCAGGATCAGCAGGCTGCTGACCGGCCGGGCGCGCGGCAGGTTGCGGAAGGTCGCGATGAAGGCGGCGCCGACGCCCTGTTCGGGCAGGGGAAAGGCCAGCGCCTCCGCCTTGGGCGCGCGGCGGGCGCGAAGGCGGATCAGCACGGCAGAGACGATCAGGGCGAACAGGGTGACGACGCTCAGGATCGCCAGGTCGCGCCAGGCCCCGCCGGGCGCCGCGCCGGTCACCATCTGGCCGGTCTGAAGCCGCAGATAGTGGGTATAGGGCAGGATGTCGCTCCAGATTCGGGCGAAGCGCGGCCCGTGATCCAACGGCAGGGTGCCGTTTGAAAAGGCGATGGCCGCGCCCGAATAGATGGCGGTGGCCGAGAAGGCCATGTCGACGTCCCCCAGCAGGGCGACCAGCAGGGCCGACAGGGCGACGCTGACCGCCATCAGGGCGACCACGCCCAGCATCAGCAGGGGCAGCGACCCCGCCACGCCCCAGCCTCTGATCCCGCACAGCCAGCCGATCCAAGCCAGGCCCCACAGGGTGAAGACGACGAAGTGCGGCGTCAGCCGTCCGATCAGGGCCGCCGTGGTCCGCCCGCCGGTCTGCGCCTTGAACGCCTGGAACGAGCCGCCCTGCATCAGTCGTCCGACCGCCAGCACCGCCGAACAGGCCGCCAGCAGGTGCAGCACGCCGGGCGCCAGCAGGCCGCCGAGGAACAGCTCGAAACTCAGCTGCGGATTGCCGATGATCGACACCTGGACGGCGGGCGGCTCCAGCGCCGTGGCGGGCAGGCCCATCTGGCGCGCCCGCTCCTCCAGCCGGGGCGCGGCGGCCGAGGCGATGGCCGAGGACTGGCCCAGGGCCGACAGGGCGCCGACGGTCTGGAAGGCGCCGTTGAACGACACCGTCACCTGCTCCGGGCGGCGAAAGGCGCCTTCGCTGAAGCCTGGGGGGAAGTGGGCGATGCTGTAGACCTCGCCGCGCCGCATCAGAGCCACGGCCTCATCCACCGTCGCCGGGGCGCGGGCCACGCGCACGCCGGGGCTGGCCTCCATGTTGCGGATGGCCGCGCGGCTGAAGGCGGAATTGTCCTGATCGACCACGGCGACCGGGGCCTGGCGGATCACGCCGGGCGCCAGCATGGCGGCGATCACCGCCAGCAGGATCAGCGGCAGGCCGAAGGCGACGAAGGCGTCCCACGGGCGGGTCGCCAGCCGCCGCGTCTCGTCCTGAACGGCCGCGAGGAAGACGGCCGCGCCGCGCGTCATCGCGGCGACCAGTCGAACAGGACGCTCATGCCCGGCCGCAGCCCTTCGATCGGCCGGGCGGGCTTGGCCTTCACCTGGAAGCTGCGCACGTCATAGCCGCTGGACTGGCGGGTCGAGCGCCAGGTGGCGAACTCGCCCTGGGGGCTGATGGCGGTGACGCGGAAGGCGGCGCCCTTGATCCCCAGCGCGGGCACGTCGCCGCGCACGGCGGCGCCGATCTTCAGGTCGCGGAACTGGTCCTCGCGCACGCTGAAGGCGACCCAGGGATCGGCCGTGTCGACGATGGTGAAGACCGGCACGCCTGTCAGCACCAGTTCGCCGACATTGGCGAAGCGTTCCGACACCTCGCCGCCGTGCGGGGCGGTCAGGCGGGTTTCGCCCTGCAGGCTCTCGACCTCGGCGACGGCGGCGCGGGCGCCGCTGACGTTGGCGTCGGCGACCGACTTCTCCTGCGGCCGGGTTCCGGCCAGCGCCTTTAGATACTGCTGGCGGGCGGCCTCGGTCTGGGAGGCGGTGGCGGCGCGGGCGGCGACGGCTTCGTCGCGACGCTGGGCCGAGATGACCCCTTCGGCGAACAGGTTCTCGGCGCGGCGCGCGGTCTGGTCTGCCAGCCGGGCCGTGGCCTGAGAGGCGCGCCAGATCGATTCGACCGACTGCACGTCCTCGGCGCGGGCGCCCTCGCGGCTCATGGACTGGATGGCCTGCGTCGACTGCAGCAGGGCGCGGGCCTGGGCGTCCTTGGCTTCGACCTCGGGGCTGCTCATCAGGGCCAGCTCCTGCCCCGCCTTCACCTGATCGCCCTCGGCGGCCAGGAAGCGTTCGACGCGGCTGGGCACCTTGGTGGCGACGGTGAAGGTCTCGGCCTCGACCATGCCCTGGACCTGATCCGGCGCCGGGCGGGCGGCCAGGAACAGGCCCACGACGATGAAGGCGATCAGCAGGACCACGCCCGCCGCGACGATCAGGGGCAGCGGCGACCGGCGCGGCTTGGGCGGGGGCGCTTCGGCGGGCTGGGGCGGCGTATAGGCCGAGGAAGGCGTCTCGCTCATGGGGCGCTGATTCATGGGGCGCTGATCCGGTCGTCGCGTTGCAGATAGTCGTTCAGGGTCTGGTCGCTTCCCGCCGCCGCCAGCAGGGCCGACAGGCTGAGGTCGTATTCATAGGCCGCCGCCGCCCGTTGCAGCCGCGCCGTCCCCAGCAGGTTGCGGGCGTCGATGACCGAGGCGGCCGTCGCCTCGCCCTCGCGGAAGCCGACCTCCTGCACGCGCAGGTTCTCGCGCGCGGCCGCCAGGCTGCTGTCCATGGTCAGGAACTGCCGCCGCGCCAGCTCGACCTGGTTGTAGGCGCGCGTGACCAGCAGGCGGGCGTCGTCGCGGGCCTGGCGCTCGACCTCGCCGGCGGCCGCAGCCTGGGCGCGGGCGGCGCCGAGCATCCGCCGCCGGTCCAGCGACGACATCAGGGTGTAGCGGGCGCCCAGCCCAAAGGCCCAGTCCGGCTCGGTCGGCAGGGAATCGTCCGGGTTCATATTGTAGGTTCCGAAGGCGTAGACCGACGGCTTCATCCGCGAGGCCGCCAGATCCGCCCCGGCCTCGGCCAGATCGCGCCCCGCCTGGGCCTGGATGAGGCGCGAATTCGACTGGCTCGCGCTGTCCAGGAAGACGGCGGCGGGGCCGACCGGATCGCGATTGACGAACAGGGGGGTGGTCGGGGTCACGCCCGTCTCGACGTCGGCGACGCGGGCCAGGGAGGCGACGGCGTTTTCATGCTCCAGCTCGGCGCGGTTGACCTGGCGCTGGGCGGCGTCGCGGGCGACCTCGACCTGAAGGGTCTGGGCGCGGCTGAGCATCCCTTCCTCTTCCATGCGGCGGGCGTTCTTCAGGTGCAGGTCGAAGCCGTCGCGGGTCTCCAGCGCGATCTTCAGCGCCTCGGCCGCCAGCACCTGGCCGAAATAGGCGCGGGCCAGGTTGACGCTCTCCAGGTTCAGGGCCTCCTGCCGTCGGGCCTCGGCCAGGTCGACATTGGCCGCCGCAGCGCGTCGCAAGGCGGGGATGGCCCCGCCGGTGTAGATCGGTTGCAGCGCCGTGACCGTCGGGCGGAAGGTCGTGTCGTCCACCTGCAGCCGGATGTCGTGGGGCAGGGCGGCGAAGATCTCCGGCAGGGCGGCCTCAAGCCGCTGTCCCACCGCGTTCAGCACGTCGCCCGGCACGCCCGGCAGGTCCGAGATCAGGCCGGGAATGGCGGCGCCGAGGTCGGACTGGGCGCGGTCCAGCGCGTCCGACAGCGACAGATCGAAGGTCTTGCGATAGCGGATCAGCTGGGCGTCCAGCGATACCGTGGGCCGGTTCAGCCCGGCGGCGACCTGGGCCTGGGCCTCGGCAGCCTCGACCCCGTAGCCGGCGGCGCGCCCCAGGCTGGAGGTCGTGCGCAGCCGCGCCTCGGCCTCGGCGTAGGTCAGGGGCGTGCGCGGCGTCTCGACGGCGGCTTGCATCTGAGCCAGGGCGGGGGGCGCGCAGGCCGTCAGAACGCCCGCAGCCAAGGCGACACGCCATCCGTTCCAAGCCCTAGCCATCGCTTCAACCCCGCAACCAGCTGTGAACAACGATCCTGAAGCGCAGCCGTTGCGTCAAGCAAGCGCGCCAATTGCAAAGGGCGCGCTCGCCGTGACGAACGCGCCCCTTGGCTGAAGATGCAGCCTGTCCGGTCTTAGAGGCCCGGCAGCTTGAAGCGGCCGTCGCGGCGGGGGGCGATGGTGATGCCCTCGCGGCCGCCGGTCAGGGCGTCCAGACGCGCGCGCTCGCTGGCGGCGTCGATGGTCTTGCCCCCTTCCGAGGTCTGGCTGACGGTCGGGGCCTGGCTGGCCGGATCGTCCTTGCGCCAGAACATGATGCGGTTGGCCCAGCTTTCTTCCTTGTGCGCCAGGCTGCCGAATTCGTCGTCGACGACGTAGCGAGCCAGCGGATCGGCGCGGTCAGCGCCGGCCTCGGCGGCCAGAATCTGTTCGCCCGGCGTGCGGGTCACGGCCTGGCGCTGACCCAGCAGAATCTGGCGGGCGGCGCTTTCAGGCGCCAGCTCCTGCGGGCGCGGGGCGCCGGGCGAGGGCGGGGTGAGGCCGTATTCCGGCGGCACCACCAGGGGGGCGCTGGCCACGGTGACGAATTCGTCCGGCACGACCTTGGTCAGGCCGATGCTCTGCTTCATCGATCCGCAGGCGCTCAGGCTGAGGGCCGCGCCGGCGGCCAGGGTCACGATCAGGACGGGACGGATACGCATGGGTCGTTCGGCTCCGGGAGGCGCGCCGCGCGGGCGCAGGCTCGGGTCGATAGTTAAGGGGGGGTGATTACGACTTTTCGTGGGCCGAGCCAACTGCGGAACGGCGCTCGGACAAGAAGCTGTCCAGGATCAGCAGGGCGACCCCTACGGTGATGCCGCTGTCGGCGATGTTGAAGATCCAGGGGAACAGGCCCGTGCCGGAAAAGTCGAGGAAGTCGACCACGCCGCCGAAGCGGATGCGGTCGATGACGTTGCCGACGGCGCCGCCCATGACCAAGCCGATGGCGGCGATCAGCAGTCGACGGTCCGCCCGCGTCGCCCACCAGGCCAGCAGGCCCGCCACCACGACGGAGAAGACGCTCAGGATCCAGCGCCCGGCGCCGCCGCCGAACAGGCCGAAGCTGACGCCGGTGTTCAGCACATAGGTCAGGTTGAACACCGGCGGCGCCACCTCGGCGATGCGGAAGCCGTCGGGAATGTGGGTGATGTGTTCGGCGCCGATGGCGCTCAGCACCCAGGCCTTGGTCAACTGATCCAGCACGATGACGGCGAGGGCGATCAGATAGGCCCCCAGGGCGAGACGGGAAATCTTCATGTCCTGCCGGTTAGCAGGAAGACGTTCGACGGCGAAGAGGGAAAGCGCAGGCGCGCCGATCGCCGCACGGCCTTCCCCCCCGGTTTTCCCCCGCTATAAGCGGGGCATGACCCTGCCTCATCCGCTGCCCCGCCTGTCCGCCGTCGCCGACGACTACGACATCCTGCTCTGCGACGTCTGGGGCGTGATCCACAACGGCCGCGAAAGCTGGCCTGCGGCCTGCGAGGCCCTGACGAAGTTCAATGAGAAGGGCGGCCATGTCGTCCTGATCTCCAACTCGCCGCGCCCCTCGCCGGACGTGGTGGCCCAGCTGGATGCTCTGGGCGTGCCGCGCAGCGCCTGGAAGGCGTTCGTCACCTCGGGCGACGCCACCCGCATGGAGCTGGCGCGCCGCGCGCCGGGTCCGGCCTGGATCATCGGGCCGGATCGCGACTTCGTCCTCTATGAGGGCCTGGACCTGACCGGCGCCCATGACGCGAACGACGCCGCCTTCATCTCCGTCACCGGCCCCTACGACGATACGACCGAGACGCCCGAGGACTATCGCGAGCGCCTGACGCCCGCCGTCGCGCGCGGGCTGGAGCTGATCTGCGCCAACCCCGACCGCGTGGTGCAGCGCGGCGATTCCATCATCTATTGCGGCGGCGCCATCGCCGACCTCTATGAGTCCATGGGCGGCCGCGTGGTCATGGCGGGCAAGCCGTTCGCCCCCATCTACGCCCTGGCGCTGAAGGAGGCCGAGGGTCTGATGGGCCGCGCGGTCGATCGTTCGCGCGTCCTGTGCATCGGCGACGGCGTGGTCACGGACGTTTTGGGCGCCGCTGAACAGGCGCTGGACTGTCTGTTCATCGCCCAGGGCATTCACGGCGACGCCGCCAAGGGCGCGGACGGGGCCCTCGATCCGGCCCGCGCAGCCGAACTGCTCCGTGCCGAGACGACCTTCGCCCGCTACGCCGCGCTGGAACTGACGTGGTGAGTCTCGCCATTTCGTCGCACCTGCCTTAAAGGCGGATCATGGTTGATCTGGTCCAAGCGCACCCGTCGGGCGGTTATATCCTCGACGAACTCCACGTCGGCATGGCCGCCGAGAAGACGGTTCATGTCACGGAGGAGCGGATTCGTCTGTTCGCCGAGGCGTCCGACGACTTCAATCCGGTGCACCTGGACGAAGCCTTCGCGGCCAAGACGGCCTATCGCGGACGTATCGCCCACGGCCTGCTGTCGGCGGCCTTCGGATCGGCGGTGGTGGGAACCATCCTGCCGGGCGCGGGGTCGATCTACATCTCCCAGACGCTGGCCTTCCATTTCCCGGTGCGGATCGGCGATACGGTGCGGATTATCATCACTGTCATCGAACTGGACCAGGAAGGCGCCCGCGCCCAGTTGAAGTGCGAAGGCTTCGTCGAGGACAAGCTGATCATGGACGGCGTGGCCGTCGTGCGCGTGCCACGCCGCCGCAAGCCCTCGGCCCGCTGAAGGCTGGCGAGGTGGTCGAGGTCATTCGCGACTGGCGCGGCCTGACGGACGCGCAGAAGGGGGCGGCTGTCGCCGTCGGCGCCTTCGACGGCGTGCATCGCGGCCATCAGGCGGTCATCGCCTCGGCGCGCGAAGCGGCGGATCGCCTGGGCGTTCCCCTGGCCGTGGTCAGCTTCGACCCTCATCCGCGCCGCCTGTTTCAGCCCGAGGCCGCGCCCTTTCGCCTGATGACGCCGGACCAGATGGGGCGCGCCCTGGCGCCGCTGGGCGTCGACCGCCTGTATCTGTTGCCGTTCGACCGCGAGATGGCGGGCATGTCAGACGAGGAGTTCGCCCGCCGCGTCCTGTCGGAAGGCCTGGGGATCAGACACGCCGCCGTCGGCTTCGACTTCACCTTCGGCAAGGGCCGCTCCGGCTCGCCGGCCCTGCTGCAGACCTATGGCGAGACGCTGGGCTTTACGGTCTCCGTCACCGACCGCATCGACGACGCCTCGGGCCTCAAGCTGTCGTCCAGCGCCGTGCGCGAGGCGTTGAAGGCGGGCGACATGGATCGCGCCGCCGCCATCCTGGGCCGCCCCTTCGCCATCCAGGGCGAGGTGATCCACGGGGACAAACGCGGCCGCACCATCGGCGTGCCGACCGCCAACATCGCCATGGGCGACTATATGCGTCCGGCCTATGGAGTTTACGCCACCCGCACCCGGCTGCCGGACGGGCGGGTGGTCAAGGGCGTCGCCAATCTGGGCGTCCGTCCGATGTTCGAGGTTGACGAGCCTCTGCTGGAAGTCTGGCTGCTGGACTTCGATGAGAGCCTCTACGGCCAAGTGCTGGAGACCGAGCTGGTCGCCTTCCTGCGCGGCGAGATGAAGTTCGACGGCCTGGACGCGCTCAAGGTCCAGATCGACGCGGACGCAGAGGCGGCGAGGGCCGTGCTGGCTCTTTAGAGACCCTCTCCCATCAGGAGAGGGACTACTGGCTCAGCCCGGCGCCTTTTCGGCGATGGCCATCAGGTCGTCGTGCAGCGACTTGCCCTTGTCGTCGATGACATCGGCGATGCGCCACATCGGGCCTTCCTTCAGCAGTTTCAGCGTCCGGCGCTGGTCCTCGCCGTGGTTGGTGAAGACGACGTCGGCCGTGGCCGCGCGCGGACCGTCCGGCGTCATCGTCACTGATTTCAGCGCGAAGCCGTTGATGTCCTGACAGGCGCAGATCGGATCGTGGTCGAGGTAGGGGGCGCTGTTCGTGCGCTTGGCTTCGCGGTCGTCGACGCCGATCAGGGCGTTCATGGTGCGCGAATAGAGCGGGTCGCGGCCGGGGGTGATGGTCGCCTCGGCCGGGTCGGGCGTATCGCGCGGCTCGCTGACGCGGGCGTAGAGGGCGCGCACGAAGGCCTCGGCGTCCTTTTCGCCCGCGGCGTAGACGGCGGCGCGGCCGGTCAGGGCGGGGGCGGCCTTCTCTGCCGCCGCAGGCGTGCTCGTCGGTTCTGAGCAGGCGGCCGCCGTCAGGGCCAACGCCGCCGCCGTCGCCAGGGCTTGAACACGCATCTGATCGTCTCCCCATCTGTTCGTCTGGACTATGGCGCAGGGGACGCCGGGTCTGCTAGAGCCTTCCCATCATGACCGTTCGCGTGATCCGCCCGATTTCGATTAGCCGCCCGGCGTAGCGCTGCAGGGCTGCAAGCCCCGCGCACGTCGGGATTTCTCGAAACATTCCGCCGAGACGACGCCGCCTTGAGCCATCAGGGCATGGGCCGTCAGGCGCCTTCACGCTAGACTGACGCTCGACGCCGCTTCCAAGCGGCCGCGCGCGACAAGACGAAAAGACATTCCATGGCCGACGCCGACACCCAGACCCCTTCCGGCCGCGACTATCGCGACACCGTCTTCCTGCCCGAGACGCCGTTCCCGATGCGCGGCGGCCTGCCCAAGAAGGAGCCGGAAATCCTGGCGCAGTGGGGCGACCTGTACGGTCATCTGCGCAGCGTCCGTCAGGCCCAGAAGGCGCCGCTGTATGTGCTGCACGACGGCCCGCCCTACGCCAACGGCGACATCCACATCGGCCACGCCCTGAACAAGACGCTGAAGGACTTCGTGGTCCGCTCGCGCTTCCTGCTGGGCTATGATGTCGACTATGTGCCGGGCTGGGACTGTCACGGGCTGCCGATCGAGTGGAAGATCGAGGAGCAGTTCCGCGCCAAGGGCCGCCGCAAGGACGAGGTGTCGAAGGAAGAGTTCCGCACCGCCTGCCGCGAGTACGCTGGAAAATACATCGACCTGCAGCGCGACCAGTTCCTGCGCCTGGGCGTCACCGGCGACTTCGCCAACCGCTACGCCACCATGGACTTCGCCTCCGAGGCGGCCATCGTATCGGAGTTCCACAAGTTCAAGAACTCGGGCCAGCTGTATCGCGGCTCCAAGCCGGTGATGTGGTCGCCGGTCGAGCGCACGGCGCTGGCCGACGCCGAGGTCGAGTATCACGACCACGTCTCGCCCACGATCTGGGTCAAGTTCCCGGTGGTCGGCGCGACCGACAGCCACCCGGACGACCTGCTGACCTTCCGCGCGGCGACGCCCTCGATCGTGATCTGGACGACCACGCCGTGGACCATCCCGGCCAACCGGGCGATCTCTTACGGCCCCGAGATCAACTACGGCCTGTATGAGGTCACGGCCCTTGAGGAAGGGCTGGACTATGAGCCGTGGGCCAAGCCGGGCGACCGCTTCATCCTCGCCGACAAGCTGGTCGAGGATGTGTTCAAGGCCGCCAAGATCTCCGCCTGGACGCGCGTCTACGACATCGACCCGTCGGGCCTGGAGTGCGCCCACCCGCTGGCGGCGCTGGACAGCGGTTACGGCTTCTCCGTGCCGCTGCTGGCGGGCGACCACGTCACCGACGACGCCGGGACCGGATTCGTCCACACGGCGCCGGGCCACGGCGCGGACGACTTCGCCGTCTGGCTGGCCCACGGTCATCGCGAGGTGCCGGACACGGTCGATCCCGACGGCGCCTATTATGTGCATGTGCCGCTGTTCGCCGGCCTCAAGGTGCTGGAGACCGAGGGCAAGAAGACCGGCAAGTTCGGCCCCGCCAACGGCGCGGTGATGGACAAGCTGATCGAGGCGGGCAACCTGCTGGCGCGCGGCCGGATGGAGCACTCCTATCCGCACAGCTGGCGCTCCAAGGCCCCGATCATCTTCCGCAATACGCCGCAGTGGTTCATCCGTATGGATGAAGAGCTGGAAGACGGCGCGACCCTGCGCGACCGCGCCCTGAACGCCATCGACGCCACCGCCTTCCACCCGGCGGCGGGCAAGAACCGCATCCGCTCCATGGTCGAGGGCCGCCCCGACTGGCTGATCAGCCGTCAGCGCGCCTGGGGCACGCCGCTGGCCATGTTCGTGGACAAGCAGACCGGCCAGCCCCTGCATGACCCCGAGGTCGACGCCCGCATCGTCAAGGCCGTGGCCGAGGGCGGCGCCGACGTCTGGTTCTCGGCGCCCGACGCCGACTTCCTGGGCGCGCATGATCCGGAACGGTTCGAGAAGGTGACCGATATCCTCGACGTCTGGTTCGACTCGGGCTCGACTCACGCCTTTACGCTGGACCCGCGTACGGCCGAGAGCGGCTACACGGGCGACCGCCCGTCGCACTGGCCCGCCGACCTTTATCTGGAAGGCTCGGACCAGCACCGCGGCTGGTTCCAGTCGTCGCTGCTGGAAGGCTGCGGCACGCGCGGCCGGGCGCCCTTCAAGGCCGTCCTGACCCACGGCTTCACCCTGGACGAAAACGGGGAGAAGATGTCGAAGTCGCGGGGCAACACCACTGACCCCCTGACCATCATCAAGGAGTCGGGCGCCGACATCCTGCGTCTGTGGGTGGCCCTGGTCGACTATTCGGACGACCAGCGCATCGGCAAGCAGATCCTGCAGACCACGGTCGACGCCTATCGCAAGCTGCGCAACACGGTCCGCTATCTGCTGGGCGCGCTGAACGGCTTTGATGAGGTCGAGCGCCTGACGGACTATGATCAGTTCCCGCCGCTGGAGAAGTTCATCCTGCACCGCCTGTGGGAGCTGGATGGCCAGGTGCGTCAGGCCTACGAGGAATACCGCTTCCAGGACGTGGTGCGGCCAGTACTGGAGTTCTGCTCGGGCGACCTGTCGGCGCTATATTTCGACGTGCGCAAGGACAGCCTCTATTGCGACCGTCCCGACAGCATCAAGCGCCGCGCCGTCCGCACGGTGATGGACGAGGTGTTCAGCCGCCTGACCGCCTGGCTGGCCCCGCTGACGCCCTTCACCATGGACGAGGCCTGGACCACGCGCTTCCCCGACGCGGGCACCAACTGCGCGCGGGTGATCCCCGAAACGCCGGGCCAGTGGCGCAACACGGCCGAGGCCGAACGCTGGACCAATGTCGAGACGGTGCTGGAAGTGGTCAACGAGGCCCTGGAAGCCGCGCGTCGCGACAAGGTCATCGGCGGGGCGCTGGACGCCTGGCCGGTGGTGACGGCCCCGGCTGAACTGCTGGCGCCGTTCGAAGGGCTGGACGCCGCCGAGGTGTTCCGCACCTCGGGGGCTGAACTGATTGCGGGCGGCGAGGCCGTGACGGTCAAGGTGAAGACGGCGGACTATCCCAAATGCGCCCGCTCCTGGCGACGCGTGCCGGACGTCGGTTCCGACGCCGACTATCCCGACCTGTCGGCCCGCGACGCTGATGCGGTGCGCTGGCTGGACGCGCAGAAGGCGTAAAAGTGATCAGGCCCCTCCGTTTCACCGGAGGGGCTTTTTTCTTCCTTCTCCCTTGTGGGAGAAGGTGGCAGGCGGAGCCTGACGGATGAGGGGGGTGAACGCAGCGGTTTGAACGGCTGTCGCGGCACCGGATCGCCATAACGTCAAACGTGCGCCGACACCCCTCATCCGAGCGCCTTCGGCGCCCACCTTCTCCCACAAGGGGAGAAGGATCAGGCGGCGTCATGAAAGATCAGGCCCAGCGTTATCCGCTTGCCTGCGTGCACCGTGCTGACGCCGTGGCGCATCTGGACCCGGTAGTCGCCTCGCGTTCCGGCGACGGGACGTTCTCTCACGGCGAAGATGACCGCCTGCCCCTGTTTCAACGGCACGACATGGGCCTGTGACTGCGAACGGGGCTTCTGCTCGACCAGGACGAACTCGCCGCCTTCGAATTCCGCCGGATCGCTCAGCAGGATGGCGGCCTGCAGCGGGAAGACCAGATCGCCGTACAGATCCTGATGCAGCCGGTTGTAGTCGCCGGGGCCGTAGCGCAGCATCAGCGAGGTCGGCCGCGTCTGGCCCGCCGCGCGGCAGCGGGCGGTCAGTTCATCCAGTTGCGCCGGAAAGCCCGGTCGCCCCATACGCCTCGCCCAGTCGTCCGCGATCTGCGCCAGGCCCTCATAAAGCCGCGCCCGCAGCCGGGGCAGGGGATCAGGCAGGGGTTCGGCGAAATACTGATACTCCCCCTGACCGAAGCCGTGGCGCTGCATGACGATGCGGCTGCGGAACCGCTGGGGCTGGTCATAGAGGGTCTGCAGGGTCTTACAGGTCGCGGGCGTCAGCAGGGGGTCGGTCATGGCCCAGCCCTGGGCGTTCAGGTCGGCGGCGATGCGGGGCCAGTCGAGGGCGGCGTCGGTCATGCCGCCATCAGAGCGCGCGGCGGCTCGGTTGTCTGGCGGCTTTCGGCCGTGGGCTTAGAAGCGCACCCGCTGTTCCGCCGATTTCAGCGTCGAACGGACGAACTCGGCGGGCGGGTCGGTCTCCGCCAGGACGGCTTCCTTGATGGCGCGCGGCTCGCCGAACAGATGGCCCTGGCCCATGGCGACATCCAGTTCGAGGATGTCGACGACCTGTTTCTCGCTCTCGACCTTTTCAGCGATCAGCTCAAGGCCGTGACGGCGGGTCAGGGGGGCGAAGTCCCCGGCGCGGATGTCCGGCTGGCTGGGCAGGGGGGCGGCGCCGTCCAGATCAAGAAGCTGCTCGATCAGCAGGTCGGCCGCCACCTTGATGAAGCGGACGTCCGAGCGTTGCAGGTCGGCGAAGTCCAGGTCCAGCGTCTGCACCTTGTCGATGGAGAAGCGGAAGCCCAGGTCGGCCAGCTTGGCCATGTTGCGCGCCTCGATGGCGCCGCGCGCGTCGAACGTCGCCTGACCCAGTTCGAAGATGAGGGCGTCCTTCAGGTCGCGGTTCTGGCTCAGGAAATCGAGGAACTGCGGGAAGAAGGTCTCGTCGCCCAGCGACGCCAGCGAGATGTTGCAGAAGACGCCGACCTTGCGGTCCTGCCCGGCCAGACGGCGCACGATCTGGGCGCAGCGGAACAGCAGCAGGTTGTCGATGGCGGGCAGCAGGCCCTCGCCCTCGGCCACCGACAGGTATTCGGCGGGCATCATCACCCGGTTGGACGGGTCGCGCAGGCGGGTGAAGCTCTCATAATAGACCGTCCGCCGCTGGGGCAGGGTCACGACCGGCTGAAGATACAGGTCGACGCGGTTCTCGCTGAGGGCGTCGTGGACGGTCTTCAGCAGGGTGTTCGACTGGACCTGGCGGCGGCCCTCGAAGGTGTCGGCGGTCAGGGTGGAGGCGGCCAGCCGTTCCTCGATCGAAGCGCTCATCTGCTGGACCAGGCCTTCCAGCATCCGCACCTCGCCGGTCAGGGCGTCGGTGCGCGACAGGGCGCCGGTCTCGATCGCCTGCGCCAGTTCGGTCAGGGCGCCTTGCGTCGACTCCATCGCATCGGCCAGCAGGCGGTGGGCCTCGCGCACCTTGCCGATCTCCAGACGCAGGGCGCGACGGTCGGCCATGCCGGTGACGAGGGCGTGGAGGCCGGCCATGATCCCCAGCGCGCCCAGCACCCCGGCCGCGCCCGCGCCGCCGCCCAGACCGGCGCGCCAGATCGTCGCCCCGATGGTCAGGGCGAGGAACAGGTAGCCGAAGAACAGGAAGCCGCCGGTGATCTTTCGCATGGGGCCGGTCAGAACCGCCTTTCCCTATAGAATCGATCAAGTATCACGTTAACGAAGGCTAACGGCTAGGGTCCGCGCGGATAAACGGGCGGCAAAAGGAGGTTAACGCATGGAATTGTTCGATCTGAGCGGCAAGGTCGCCATCATCACCGGCTCTTCCAAGGGCATCGGCAAGGCCATCGCCGAGCGTCTGGCCGAGCACGGCGCCCGCGTGGTCATCTCCTCGCGCAAGGCCGAGCCGTGCGAAGAAGTCGCCGTCGCCATCAATGAAAAGCACGGCGAAGGCCGCGCCATCGCCATTCCCGCCAACATCGCCTCCAAGGAAGACCTGCAGCGGCTGGTGGACGACACGCGCACGGCTTTCGGTCAGATCGACATTCTGGTCTGCAACGCCGCGACCAATCCCTACGCCGGGCCGATGGCCGGCATCAGCGACGAGCAGTTCGAAAAGATCCTTCAGAACAACGTCATCTCCAACCACTGGCTGATCGGGATGGTCGCGCCGGAGATGGTCGAGCGCAAGGATGGAGCGATCCTGCTGATCTCCTCCATCGGGGGCCTTCGCGGCAACGCCCTGATCGGCGCATACAACATCTCCAAGGCGGCGGACATGCAGCTGGCGCGCAATCTGGCGGTCGAATACGGGCCGTCGAATGTGCGGGTGAACTGCATCGCGCCGGGTCTGGTTCAGACCGATTTCGCCAAATACCTGTGGGAGAACCCGGAACTGCTGAAGACCGTCACCGACCCCGCGCCGCTGAAAAGGATCGGTCAGCCTGATGAAATCGCGGGCACGGCGGTCTATCTGTGCAGCCCTGCGTCGGCCTATGTGACCGGCCAGACCCTGGTGGTGGACGGCGGACTGACGATTGCCTGGTGAAGATCAAACGCGCTCAAGCAGCCCGAAGGGCGGCGGCGCCGCTAAAATGAGCCAGGATCTGGTCTGGCGGCTGGAGGCGGCGGCGTTTCGCGGGCTGTTCAGCTTCCTGCGTCTGCTCGGCGTCGAACGGGCCTCGGGCTTCGGCGGCAAGCTGCTGCGGACGCTGGGGCCGTTGACCGGCACGCACAAGACGGTGACCCGAAACCTGCGCATCGCCTTCCCCGACATGGACGCCGCCGAGCGCGACCGCCTGGCCGTGGAGCAGTGGGAGCAGACGGGCCGCACCTTCGCCGAACTGGCCGTCATGGACCGGCTGACGCCGGAAAGCGGGCGCATCGACATCGTCGGGCTGGAGCGGCTGCATGCGGTGCGCGACAGCGGCAAGCCGGTGGTGCTGATCTCGGGCCATCTGGCCAATTTCGAGGTGATGGCGGCGGTCATCATGGCGGCCGGCGTGCCGTGTCAGGTGACCTATCGCGCGGCCAACAACCCCTATGTCGACGCCCTGATCCGCCAGAGCCGCGAGCGTTACGGCATCAAGCTGTTCGCGCCCAAGGGCGACGGAACGCGCGAGCTGATGGCGGGGATGAAGCGCGGCGAATCCATCGCCCTGCTGGTCGATCAGAAATACAGCCAGGGACCGGAGGTCGAGTTCTTCGGCCAGCCGGTCAACGCCTCGCCCGGCGCGGCGCGCATGGCGCTGAAGTTCGGCACGGTGATGCAGCCCCTGTCGGTGGTGCGCCTGCCCGGCGTGCGCTTCCGCGTCACCGCGCATGAGCCGATCGCCGTGCCCGATACCGGCGACAAGGCCGCCGATGTGCTGGCGGGCGTCCAGGCCGCCAACCGCTTCGTGGAGGATCGGGTGCGCGAGCATCCCGTCGACTGGTTCTGGGTCCACAAGCGCTGGCCGCCTCAGGTCTATGAGGCGCTGCGGGCGTCGGACGCCTAATCCAGCACGCCGTCATCGGCGCGGCGGAAAGGACCGGCGTAGTCCTTCGTCCCTGTGCGGCGGCGATCCGGCCCGAAATAGCTGGGCGAACGCACGAAGGGGCGGGGACGCAGGATCACCGCCTCGATCCGCGTCAGCAGGGTCTGGGCCTTGACCGGCTTGGCCACGAACTCGGTCACGCCCGCGTCGCGCGCCTCGGTCACGCGGCTCTTTTCGGAGTGCCCCGTCATCATGATGACCGGCAGATAGGGGTTTGCGCTGTCGCCTTCGCTGCGGACAGCGCGGGTGAATGCGGCGCCGTCCATGGGCTTCATGCGGAAATCGACGATGGCGATGTCGATCGCTTCGCGGCGCAACAGCTCCAGCGCCACGACGCCGTCCTCAGCCTCGCTCAGGCGGCCGACGCCGACGGATTTAAGCATGGCGGCGACGATGGCGCGCATATTGGGATTGTCGTCGACCAGCAGGACGTGGACCGAACTCAGGGCGGACATCTCAGGACACCGAGAAACAGGGCGACCGGAAACGATCCGGCCATGACATCGGAAAAGGGCTCAGCGCCCGACGGCCGTCAGATACTCGCGCGGTCCGGCGTAGGCTTCCTGCTTCTCGACCGACCAGTAGCGCAGTGCGGCCAGAGGGATGGCCGCGCCGCTGACGGCGCACCGCACGTAGGCGCCGGCCGACAGAACGGCGAACTCGCCGTCGCCGTAGTGCAGGCAGGCCGCTTCGCTGGGGGCGGAAGAAGGAGGCTGGGTGCTCATGCCGCCATCATAACGCGAAGCTTGTGCGGGACGACAGGCGAATCGCCGTCATCTGAGCGTCTGACGTTCACAAAATCGGATGTTCCATGTCTCGATCACCCGCCGACATCCTGGCCGCCGCCGTTTCCGCGGCCGTTCTGGTCGCCGCGCCTGGCGCGAACGCTCAGGACGGAGCGGCCGAGCGGCCGACCATTCGCGACCTGGGCCGGGCGCCGGGCATCCTCTCGCCGGGGCCGCTGAACGCCATCACCGACGTGGCCGGGGTGAAGGTGGGGCAGGTGACGCTGCGGTCGGGCGACAGCGTCCGCACCGGCGTCACCGCCATCGTGCCGCACGGCGGCTCCCTGTTCCGCGACAAGGTTCCGGCCGGACTGTCGGTGGCCAACGGCTTCGGCAAGCTGGCGGGCGCGACGCAGATCATGGAGCTGGGCGAGATCGAGACGCCCATCGTCCTGACCAACACCCTGTCAGTGGCGCGGGGGATCGACGGCGTTCTGGACTGGACGCTGAAACAGCCGGGGCATGAGGATATCCGCTCGGTCAACGCCGTGGTGGGCGAGACGAACGACGGCGGGCTGAACGACATCCGCGCGCGCGTCGTCACGGCCGCCGATGTGGTGCGGGCCATCGAGACGGCGACGACGGGGCCGGTCGAGCAGGGCGCGGTCGGCGCCGGGACGGGAACCATCGCCTTCGGCTTCAAGGGAGGGATCGGGACGAGTTCGCGCAAACTGCCCGACAGTCTGGGCGGCTTCACCGTCGGGGTGCTGGTCCAGTCGAACTATGGCGGCGTGTTGAGCATCGACGGGGCGCCGGTCGGGGTCCGGCTGGGCCGCTACTACCTGCGCGAAGAGGTGGAGAATGAGCGCGCCGACGGCTCCATCATGATCGTGGTGGCGACGGACGCGCCGCTGTCGGATCGTAATCTGGAGCGGCTGGCGAACCGCGCCTTCGCTGGTCTGGCGCGGACGGGGGCGGCCTTCTCGAACGGGTCGGGGGACTATGCGATCGCCTTTTCCACGGCGGAAGGCGTGCGACGGACACCCGAGCGCCGGGCCGGGCAGGCGATGGTCGCGGACTGGCCCAACGACCGGATGTCGCCCCTGTTCGTCGCGGTCGCCGAGGCGACGGAGGAGGCCATCCTCAACTCCCTGCTGAAGGCGCAGACGACGACCTCGGTGATCGACGGCAAGACGGTCACGATCGAGGCGCTGGACATCGAGGCGGTGAGGGCGGTGTTGAGCGAGACGGTCAGCCGTTAGGGCGCCGCCCCTCTAAGCCCGCTCATCCCGGCGGACGCCGGGATACAGTGCTTTGGCTTCAACCTCAGCGCCTGAAACTTGGCATTAGGCTTCCGCCGCTTGAGCGCGTTGTTCTTACTGGGTCCCGGCGTCCGCCGGGATCAGCGGAGTTTTCAGGGGTCAGAACAGATCGCCCTGACCCGCAGGCGCGGCCTTCGGGCGCGGGGCGGGCTTGGGCGCAGGCACAACACGCGGCGCGCCTCCCTCGCCGTCGATCGTCGCGTCCTTGGCGCCGTCGCTGAAGACGATCCGCACCGCCTGCCCCGGCGACAGGGCGGCGGCCGAGGCGATCATGGCGCCCTTGGCGTCTTCGATGCGGGCGAAACCGGGCTTGGGCGTCTTGGGGTTCAGCGTCGTCAGGGCGCGGGACAGGGCGGCGAGGCGGTCCTCGGCGCGCTCCAGCCGACGCGGCATGACGCTGTCCAGACGCAGACTGAGGGCCTCCAGCCGCGCCTGCCGTTGGTCGAGGCGGCGGTGCAGGGGCGCAGGGCTGAGGCGGCCCGCCGTCTGCAACAGGCGGCGCTCGTTGCGGGCGACGCCGGCCTGAAGCGCAGAGCCCAGACGGTCGGCGGCGCCGCGCAGGCGGTCCTGACCGCGCTCGACGCGGGCGCGCAGCAGGCCGGGCGTCAGCCGACCCGCCGCGACCGCCAGCTGGCGCTCATGCACGGCGACGTTGCGATGCAGCCCTGAGCCCAGTCGGCTGGCGGCGAGGTCCAGTCGTTGCTGCGGCAGGGCCAGCAGGTCTTCGGGCCGGGCGGGCAGGCCGCGCGCGGCGGCGCGCAGGCGGGTGCGGCGATCCTCCAGCATCCGCGCCCCGGCGCGCGACAGCCGCCCCTCCAGATCGCTGAGCGCCCAGCGCAGGTCGGCCAGCACCGGGGTGGCGATTTCGGCCGCCCCGGTCGGGGTCGGGGCGCGGCGGTCCGATACGAAGTCGATCAGGGTGGTGTCCGTCTCGTGCCCCACAGCCGAGATGATGGGGATGCGGGCGGCCGCGACCGTGCGCGCCAGGGCTTCGTCGTTGAAGCACCACAGATCCTCGACCGAGCCGCCGCCGCGCGCGACGATCAGCAGGTCGGGGCGGGGGATCGGCCCGTCCGGCGTCATGGCGTCGAAGCCGCGGATGGCGTTTGACACCTGGCCGCAGGCGGCGTCGCCCTGAACCACCACCGGCCAGACGATGACGCGGCAGGGCCAGCGCTCGGCGATGCGGTGCAGGATGTCGCGGATGACGGCGCCGGTCGGGCTGGTGATGACGCCGATGGTCGCGGGGAAGGTCGGCAGGGCCTTCTTCTTCGCCGGGTCGAACAGACCCTCGTCCCGCAGCTTGACCTTCAACCGCTCCAGCTGGGCCAGCAGGGCGCCTGCGCCCGCCGCCTCCATGCTCTCGATCACGATCTGATAGGAGGACCGCGCGGGGTATGAGGTGATCTTGCCGGTGACGATGACCTCCAGCCCCGTCTCGGGCTGGACGCCAAGGCCACGCACCACGCCCTTCCAGATCACGCCGTCGATGGCCGATTTGTCGTCCTTCAGCGTCAGATAGACGTGGCCCGAGGCGTGGCGGTTCACCTTGGAGATCTCGCCGCGCAGCCGCACATGGCCGAAGCGTTCCTCCAGGGTGCGTTTGAGCGCGAAGCTCAGCTCCGAGATCGACAGCGGCGGATTGTTGTCGCGGGCGGGTTGCGGGGCCGCGCCCTCGAAGGCGTAGTCGTCGTCGGAGGTCATGACGGCACCCTAGCCGTCGTCGCCGCGCGCGCAAAGACATGGGCGACAAGCGTGGCGGAACGGCCGCGTCCCCGCGCGCGTTCGCCGATCATGGTGCAGTCTTCAGACCCGTTTCCGGAAGAGCCGACGGCCGACGACCTGCCGCCCGACCAGGCGCGCGAGCGCGAACTGGCGCGCCGCAGTCATAATCCGACGCTCAGCCCGTGGCTGGTGCTGGGGCTGATTCTTCTGGCCGGCGCCGGCGTCTATGTGGTCTCGGCCCTGATCTAGAGACAGGAGGGTTCGATGATGAAGACCTTGTTCGCGGCCGCTTCGGCCGCGGCCCTGCTGGCGGCCTGTTCGCAGCCGCCGGCCAAGCCTGATAAGACGCCCGAGGCCTCGCCCGACGCCGCCTCGGCGCCGACCATGGCTGGCGCGCCCGCCGCGGCGCCTGGGGCCATGGCGCTGGGCCTGACCGTGGCCCAGTTGGAGGACGCCGACCTCATCACGCCTGCGGGCGTCGATCTGGGCGATGTTCAGCGGGTCGATGTGGACGCCTCGGGCGTCGTCACCGGCCTGATCATCGAGCCGGCGGGCGAGGGCGGGCCGCGCTGGGTGCGCATTCCGCTGGACGGTCTGACGCCCCGGAAGGAGGGCGACGCCTACGATCTGGTGTCCAACATGACGTTGGAACAGCTGAAGGCCTTGCCTGCCTGGGCGCCTTGATTTCCGCCGTCGAGGGGCCGCTAACCCTTTCCGGCGCTTGACCGGGACGGCGCGTGCGGCCATTCCGCCCCCATGAACATTCTGCTCGTCGGATCGGGAGGGCGCGAACACGCCCTGGCCTGGAAGATCGCCCAGTCGCCGCTGGTGACGCGGCTCGTCGTCGCGCCCGGCAATCCGGGCATGGCCAAGCTGGGCGAGATGCGCCCTGACCTGAAGGCGACCGACGCCGAGGGCCTGGCGGCTCTGGCGCGCGAGATGAAGGCCGACCTGGTCGTCGTCGGCCCGGAATCGGCCCTGGCCGAGGGGCTGGCCGACCGGCTGAACGCGGCGGGCATCCCCTGCTTCGGCCCGACGCAGGCGGCGGCGCAGCTGGAGACGTCCAAGGCCTTCTCCAAGGCCTTCCTGCAGCGTCACGGCGTCCCGACGGCGGGCTATGGCGTCTATGAGGACGTCGCCTCGGCCAAGGCGGCGCTGGACCAGTATTCGGCCCCCTATGTCATCAAGGCCGACGGTCTGGCGGCGGGCAAGGGCGTGGCCATCAGCCCCGATCGCGCCGACGCTGAGGCCGAGATCGAGCGGATGCTGGGCGGCCGGTTCGGCGCGGCCGGATCGCGCGTCGTGATCGAGGAATTCATGGACGGGGAGGAGGGCTCCCTCTTCGCCCTGTCCGACGGAACGCGGGCCGTGCTGTTCGGTGGCGCCCAGGACCACAAGCGCGCCTTTGACGGCGATCTGGGTCCGAACACCGGCGGCATGGGCGCCTATTCGCCCGCGCCCGTCTTCACGGCGGCTTTCACCCAGGCGGCGAACGACCGCGTGGTCGTTCCGACCATTCAGAAGATGGCCGAAGAAGGCGCCCCCTATCGCGGCGTCCTCTATGTCGGGCTGATGGCGACGGCCGAAGGCCCCAAGGTGGTCGAGTTCAACGCCCGCTTCGGCGACCCCGAATGTCAGGTGCTGATGATGCGGCTGGACGGCGACGTCGTGCCGCTGCTGCTGGCCTGCGCGCGCGGCGACCTGACCCAGGCGCCGGCGCCGGCCTTCAAGCCGGGCGTGGTGATCTGCGTGGTGCTGGCGGCCAAGGGCTATCCCGACAGTCCGCTGGAAGGCTCAGTCATTCGCGGCGCGGACCAGGACTTCGGCCCCCACGTCCAGGTCTTCCACGCGGGGACCAAGCTGCGCGACGACGGCGCCCTGGCGGCGGCGGGCGGCCGGGTGCTGAACGTCTGCGCCTATGGCGACGACGTGGCTCAGGCGCGCGAGCGCGCCTATGAGGCCATCGCCAAGATCGACTGGCCGGGCGGTTTCCACCGCACCGACATCGGCTGGCGGGCGCTGGAGCCGCGCTAAGCGGCTCCGCCGTGCTTTAGGTCATGGCGAACAACAGCCGGCCTTCGCCCATGCGTTCGCGCAAGGGGACAAGGTCGGCGTGGGACACCGAGAAGCAGCCGTAGGACCGGCCCAGCTTGCCCTGGCGCGCCAGGAAGGCCGGATCGGCGTAGTCGGCGCCGTGGATGATGATGGCCCGTTCGCGCGCCAGGTTGTTGGAATACTCCAGCCCGTCCAGCAGGACGTTCGGCCCCTGCTGGCTGCCCCAGCTGGCGCCCGCCGTGGCGTAGGCGCCGATGGACGACATATGGCTGTCCGGGCGGTTCGAGAACTGCTGCGCATAGCCTGAATGCGCCGGGTCCGAGCCGCGCCCGTGGCTGGTGCGATAGGCCGTGACCCAGCCGCCTTCCAGATCGACCTCGTAGAAACGGTCCTCGCCCGAGAACTTCTGGAAATCGACCAGATACATCCGGTCGCGCTTCGAAATCTTGTGGCCGTGCACGTCCATGGCGGCGCGGGCGCGCCCGATCAGATCCTTGCGGACGACGCCGTGGGGATCGATCGTCGTTCCAGCCTCCGCGACCTGGACATGAGCCGCCGTCGCCCGCTCAGGCAGGGTCGGAAGCGTAGGCGCGACGGCTCCGGCGAGCTGAAGGCTGGTGGTGGAGGCGGCGGAGGAACACCCCGCCAACAGGGCCGAACCGCCCAGGATCAAGCCACGTCTGGAAAGCCGCATGCGACGCCCCTCGCACGTTAAACAACTGTATCGGCTTGTTTCATGAACCGTCCGTGCAAGGCAACCTTGGCCTTGGCGCAAAGATTGGAACGGTTATGTTGCCCGCCTCAGTAACGGGAGGGATAAATGAAAAAGCTTGCCCTGATTGTGACCGCGGCCGTTCTGGCCGCGACCGGCGCCGAAGCGCGCCAAACCCCGGCGCCGGCGGCGGTTTCGGCCGAACAGCCGACGAAGTTCGTTCAAGTGGGGCGGCTTTTGGCCGATCCGGCCAGCGGCCGGGTGCTGCGCGATAAAACTCTCGTGATCAGAGGGAACCAGATCGTCGAGATCCGCGACGGCTTCGTCGGCGAGGGCGACGTGGTCGACCTGCGCTCGGCCTTCGTCCTGCCGGGGCTGATCGACAGCCACGTCCACCTGACCTTCGAATCGAACCCGAATTCGCGTCTCGACGGACTGACGCAATCCAACGCGGCCCAGGCGATGGTCGGCGCGCGGTATGCGCGGCGCACGCTCAATGCGGGCTTCACCACGGTGGCCGACCTGGGGGCGACGAACGAATCCATCTTCGCCCTGCGCGACGCCATCCGCAGCGGCGACGTGCCCGGACCGCGCATCATCGCCGCCGGCTCGGCCGTTTCGGTCCACGGGGGCCACGGCGACGTCAACGGCTACCGCGACGACATCCTGCACCTGATGTCGCCCGAGAGCATCTGTTCGGGTCCGGAAGACTGCCGCCGCGCTGTCCGTATGCAGGTGCGCGCGGGCGCCGACATCATCAAGATCACGGCCACGGGCGGCGTGCTGTCCAATACGGCGGCGGGTCTGGCGCAACAGTTCACCGAGGACGAACTGGCCTCCATCGTCGAGGTCGCCCACCGCATGGGCCGTCAGGTCACCGCCCACGCCCATGGCGGCGACGGCATCAACGCCTTCCTGAAGGCGGGCGGCGACTCGATCGAGCACGGCACCTATCTGGACGATGAATCCATGCGCCAGTTCAAGGCGAACGGCGCCTGGCTGGTGCCGACGCTGATGGCGGGCGACTTCGTGGCCCGCGTGGCCTCCAGCCCGGACAACTTCTTTACTCCGGCCCAGACGGCCAAGGCGCTGGAAGCCGGACCCAAGATGCTGGACATGGCCGCGCGCGCGCATCGCGGCGGGGTCAAGATCGCCTTCGGCACCGACTCGGGCGTCTCGGCCCACGGCGACAACGCTCAGGAGTTCGCCCTGCTGGTCCGCGCCGGTCTGACGCCGCTTCAGGCGATCCAGTCCGCCACGGTCGGCGCCGCCGAGCACCTGCGCATCTCCAACGAAGCCGGTCGTCTGGCGCCGGGCATGCCCGCCGATCTGATCGCCGTGGGCGGCGACCCGTTAACGGACGTCACCGAACTGGAGCGCGTGCGCTTCGTGATGAAGGGCGGCCAGGTCTTCAGGGCTGACTGATCCGATCGCCTAGGAAGAGGCCGCCGCTCAGCCCTTATCGCGGGCGGCGGCCTTGGCGGCGCGCTCGGCCTGGCCGCGCCAGCCGTAGCCGTCGCCATGCTTGCCGACGCTGACGAAGGTAGCTTCTTCCGCCTTGTGGAAATACTGCTCGGACACCATCCAGCCCTTGAAGGGGCGCAGCACCGACAGGCACATGGCGGCCAAGATCGGGAAGGTCACGACGAAGTGGACCCAGATCGGCGGGTGCACGGTGAACTCGAAGATCATGAAGGCGACCATGCCGACGACGCCGACCGCGCACATGACGAAGAAGGCCGGGCCGTCCGCCGGATCGGCGAAGCTGTAATCCAGACCGCATTCCGGGCAGGATTCGCGCAGCTGCAGATAGCCCTTGAACACCGGACCTTCGCCGCATCGCGGGCAGCGGCCGCGCACGCCGGTCTTGAGCGGGCTGATCGGGGGATAGGCGAAATCTGACACGAGTTTGTTCCTAGAAGAACGACGCTCATGCTGTCGGCCGTTCGCGGTCAGGACGCAAGCGGGTGTTTTGTCCTATCCGCATGGGAAGGTTTGCATTCCTCGCGTTTTAAGCCCCGTTAACCGCGATTAAAGCCCTTCGCGCGAGCATGCGCGCGATATGTCCGGGGCCCCCGCCAAGAAGCGCGTTCTGCAGACGACCGTGGCGGCCGCCGCGGCGGGCGTCGTCGTCTTCGCGCCCCTGGCTCCGGCGCCGTCCCTCGCGCAGGCGGGCGCGCCGGTTGAAATCCGCATCGGCGCCAACGCCGGCTTCACCAAGATCGAGTTCGCCGGGGTCGTGGGATCGCGCGCGCGGGTGCGCCAGGACCGCCGCACCGTCGTGGTCCGCATCGGCACGACCGCCGCCCCCGACGTCAGCCGCCTGCGCGTCGATCCGCCCAAGGGGCTGGAGAAGGTCGAGACCCGCGCCGCCCAGGGGGCGACCGAACTGGTGCTGACCCTGGCCGAGGGCGCGGGCGCCACCAGCGGGACCGCCGACGGGGCCGTCTGGCTGAACCTCTATGCGCCGGGCGCGCGGGCGGGCGGCTCGCGACCCTCGCCTGTGCCGATCGGCGGGGCGGTGCCGGTGGCGGCCGAGGTCAAGGGCCAGCAGACGGTGATGCGCTTCGCCTGGAACGGCCCGGTCGGCGCCGCCGTCTTCCGGCGCGGTGAGGCGGTCTGGGCCGTCTTCGACCACGCCGCCCGCATGGAGATGAAGGGCGAGGGGCTAAACGGCGCCCGCTGGGCCGCCGGACCCGACTTCACCGCCGTCCGCATTCCGGTCGAGCCGGGCCAGGCGGTGGCCGCCCGCGCCGAAGGCTCCACCTGGGTCGTGACCATCGGCGGAACCGCGCCTTCGCCCAGCGGCGTGGACATCGAGCGCGACGATGCGGTCAAGGCGTCGCTGACCGCCCGCATGGCCGGGGCGACTCGCACCGTCTGGCTGACCGATCCGATGATCGGCGACCGCTTTGCCGCCGTCACCGCCCTTGCGCCCGGCAAGGGGCTGAAGACCGGGCGGCGCACGGTGGACGCAGGCTTCCTGCCTACCGCCCACGGCCTGGCGATCGAGACGCCGACCGATGATCTGAGCGTCACCGCCGACGGCGATCTGGTGACGGTGACGCGTCCGCGCGGCCTGACCCTGTCCTCGCCCACGGCCGGGCTGGAGGCGGCGACCGAAGGCGGCGACGCGCCGCGGGCCGCGTCGCGCCCGGCCCTGATCCTGGCCGACTGGTCCGCCGATGCGGGCGAGGGCGGCTTCACCGCCCGCCACCGCGCCCTTCAGGACGCCGCAGAGCGCGAGAGCGGCCGCGCCGTCGACGATCCGCGCGCCCCGATCGAGGCGAGGCTGGCCTACGCCCGCTTCCTGGTCGGGCACGGTCTGGGGTTCGAGGCGGTCGGAGTGCTGAACGCCCTGATCAAGCAGACGCCCGCCATGCAGGGCGTGGCCGAGGTGCGCGGCCTGCGCGGCGCCGCCCGCGCCTCCATCGGCCGTTTCGCCGAGGCCGAGGCCGACTTCTCGTCCGGCGCCCTGGCCGGGGATCCCTCGACCAAGGTGTGGCAGGGCTATATCGCCGCCCAGCAGGGCGACTGGGCCAACGCCCGGCGGCTGTTTGCGGCCGGCGCGGGCGTGGTCGACGGCTTCGCCCCTGAATGGCGCGCCCGCTTCGGCGCCGCCCACGCCATGGCGGCGGTCGAGACCGGCGACGCCGACGCCGCGCGCGAACTGTTGGCCTATGTCTTCAGCCAACCGAACGTCTCGGCCCCCGACCAACTGACCGCCCGCCTGGTGCAGGCCCGGCTGTTCGAATTGGATCAGAATCCCGACCGCGCCCTGGCGATCTACAAGGCGGTGGCGCGCGCCCCGCTGGACGGCATCGCCACGCCCGCGCGTCTGGGCGTCATCAAGCTGGAGATGGCCAAGGGGACGCTGAAGGCCGACGCCGCCGCCGCCCAACTGGAGGCGCTGAAATGGCGCTGGCGCGGTGACGCGACCGAGCTGGCGGTGATCCGCACCCTGGGCGAACTCTATCTGTCGCAGGGCCGCTATCGCGAGGCGCTGACCACGCTGAAGACGGC
The DNA here is from genome assembly GCF_002478355.1 of Brevundimonas sp. UBA7507. NCBI lineage: Bacteria > Pseudomonadati > Pseudomonadota > Alphaproteobacteria > Caulobacterales > Caulobacteraceae > Brevundimonas > Brevundimonas sp. UBA7507. Next base: position 44,699 of record NZ_DLNP01000008.1, read on the forward strand.
GGGGCCGAAGATTGTCACCCTGCCGGGCGGCGACCGGCTTCAGGCCGATCTCGACAACGCCTTCCGCGCCCTGTTCCTCGAAGGCGCGGCCGACGGTCTGCAGCCGGTGCAGGCGCTGGCCCTGTTCTTCGACTTCCGCGAACTGACGCCCGTCGGCGCCGACGGCGACGAGATGGTGCGGCGCCTGGCCCGACGCCTGATCGACGTGGACCTGCTGGATCAGGCGGTTGAGCTGCTGAAGTATCAGGCCGAGAACCGACTGGACGGGGTGGCCAAGGCCCAGGTCTCGACCAATCTGGCCGCCGTCTATCTGATGAACCGCCAGCCGGAAGAGGCGCTGAAGGCCCTGTGGTCGTCGCGAACGACCCTGCTGCCGACGGCGATGAACCTGGAGCGCCGCGCGCTGGAGGCTCGCGCCCTGATGGAGCTGGGCCGTTACGATCACGCGCTGGAGGTGCTGGGCAAGGACGCCTCGCCCGCCGCGCGCGACGTGCGCGCCGATATCCTGTGGAAGCAGCAGCAGTGGGGGGCGGCCGCCGCCCTCTATGAACAGCGCCTCGGCGATCGCTGGAAGGAGACGGCCGTGCCGCTCAGCGAGGTCGAGGAGACGCGCCTGATCCGTGCAGGCGCGGGCTATTCCCTGGCGCGCGACGCGGCCGCGCTGAACCGACTGTCGAAGAACTACGCCCGTTTCGCCGAAGGGGCGCGTTCGCCCGGCGCGATCCGGGTGGCGCTGGCGGGGCTGGACGGGGCCGACGGCTCGGGCCGCCCGCAGGACTTCGCCGCCCTCAGCGCCGGGGCCGACGCCTACGCCGGCTGGATCGCCCAGACCAAGGCCGAGTTCCGGGCCAAGAGCGGGGCCGCCCAATAAAAAACCCCCCTCCCGGCGGGAGAGGGGTCTTTTGCGTCTATCCCCGCAAGGAGGATGGAACGCGCCTGAAAGGCTTAGCCGTTGACGGCGTCCTTCAGCGGCTTCGACACGCGGAAGCGCACGGCCTTCGAGGCCGGGATCTTGATCGTGGCGCCGGTGGCCGGGTTGCGGCCTTCGCGCTCGGCGCGCTCGGCGGTGTCGAACACGCCCAGGTTCGAGATGCGGACGTCGCCGCCCGACTTCAGCGACTTGTGGATGTTTTCGACAATGGCGGTCAGCACCTTGCCGGCGTCAGCTTGCGAAACGCCCGCGTCCTTGGCGACGGCGGCGATCAGTTCAGCTTGAGTGGTCATGAGGGTATTTTCCCAATGGTGGTCGCCCGGAAAGAAGCGCCGGACGAGGACCGGGGGATCAACGACGGTTTTGGGGAGCTTGGCAAGCCCGCATCGGCGCGAAGGCCTTGCAGGCTGGGGATTTATCCCGCTCCGGAGGCTCTCTGGAAGCTCTCGACCAGGCTTCCGGCGACCAGTCGCCACCCGTCCACCAGCACGAAGAAGATCAGCTTGAAGGGCAGGCTGACCACCACCGGCGGCAGCATCATCATACCCATGGACATGAGCACGCTGGCGACCACCAGATCGATCACAAGGAACGGAACAAAAAGAAGAAATCCGATCGTGAAGGCGGTCTTCAACTCGCTGATCATGAAGGCTGGAGTGACCACCCGCAGGGGCAGATCCTGCATGTCGGCCGGGGCCTCTACACGCGACAGGCGAGTGAACAACGCCAGGTCGTCCGGCTTCACCTGGGCCAGCATGAAGGTTTTTACCGGTTCGGACGCCGCATCGAAGGCCTGAGGCAGCTCCATCTGCTGATCCATGAGGGGGCGGATGCCCGAATCATAGGCGTCCTGCCACGTCGGACCCATGACGATGGCGCTCAGAAACAGGGCCAGGGACACCAGGACGGCGTTCGGCGGCGACTGTTGCATCCCCAGCGCGGTGCGCAGCAGGGACAGCACCACGACGATTCGCACGAAGCTGGTGGTCATGATGACGATGGACGGCGCCAGCGACAGCACCGTCATCAGCCCGACCAGTTGCACCACGCGCTGCGTCAGGCCGGCGCCGCTGCCCAGGTCGATGTTGATGGCCGATCCGCCCTGCGCCGCCTCCTGCGCCAGGGCGCCCAGCGGCCAGATCAGGCACAGGGCGGTGGTGATCAGGGACAGCAGGGCCGCGCGCTTCAGCTCGTCGCGGCTCGGCATGCCGAACAGGGCGGGGCGCTTCACTTGACGCCTCCCGGCTGGCGGGGCTCGATCAGTTCGCGGCCTTCGCCCAGCAGGATCAGGCGTTCTTCGTCATCGACGCGGATCAGCACCAGGCGGCGCGACGGGTCCAGCACCAGGGTCTCGACCACTTTCATGCGCCGCACCTGGCTTTGCGGTCCCTGGAAGCGGGCCAGGATCTCGGGCGCATAGCGCCGCGCCGCCCAGGCGGCCAGGCCGATGATGCCCAGGGTGATGGCCAGGCCGAAGATCGCCCGGAACAGATCGAGGAAGTTCATGCGGATGCAGCCCCAGACGCATACGGCGGCGGCGCGCGGACGCGGCGCTTCGGGGGCATGTTTCAACGGACGTGGTTAACGGCGCGTTTAGGGATACGAGATATTAACCATGCAGGCGGCAAATTCTGCCGATCACCGTCCGAGGGATTCGCGTGTCCGTCACCGACCTGCCGCTGCTGAATCAGATCAAGGGCCGCCTGGGCTGGCTGGACGACCGCCAGCGGGTGATCGCCCAGAACGTCGCCAACTCCGACACCCCCGGTTATGTCGCGCGCGACCTGAAGACGCCGACCGACTTCGCCGAGGCGATGCGGACGGGCGGCGGCCTGCGCATGACGGCGACCAACGCCCGGCACATCTCGCCGCCCGGCCAGGCCGCGAGGTTCGAGGCGACCAAGGCCCCGGATTCCGAAACCACGCTGGACGGCAACTCGGTCGTGGTCGAGGAGCAGATGCTCAAGATGGCCGAGAGCCGCATGGCTTACGACGCCGCCATCGGCTTCTACCAGAAGTCGATGCAGATGATCCGCCTGGCGGCCAAGAAGCCCGCGGCCTGAGGGAGAGTGAGCCATGCCTGATCCGATCAACGGCCGTCCCGTCACTCCGCGCAACACCGCCATGGCCGTCGCCTCCAGCGCGCTGAAGGCGCAGCAGTCGCGGATGCGCATCATCGCCGAAAACATCGCCAACGCGGAATCCACGGCCAACGTCGCGGGCGGCCAGCCCTATCGCCGCCAGACCCCGGTGTTTCAGGCCCGCAACGTCGACGGCGCGACCGGCGTGGTTCTGGCCGAGGTGCGGCCGGACCAGAGCGACTTCCGCATGGACTACGACCCCTCGCACCCGGCGGCGAACGCGGAAGGCTATGTCCAGCGGCCCAACGTCGACACCCTGATCGAGGCGATGGACATGCGCGAGGCGCAGCGCGCCTATGAGGCCAACCTGAACGTCATCGAGACGGCGCGGAACATGGACTCCCGCACTCTCGACATTATCAAGAAGTAAGAGGGTCTAGGGCATGAACCCCATCATGGCCGCCCGCGCCTACGCCGCCGTTCAGGGCGGAGGCGGCGTCAATGTCGCCACCTCGGCCAATGCGGCTGCAAGCACCGGCCCGAACGCGGCCGGAGGCTTCGCCGACCTGTTGCAGAACGTCATGACCCAGACGACGCAACAGACCCGCGCCGCCGAGACGCAGATGGCCCAGTCGGTCCAGGGGCAGGGCAATCTGATCGACGTCGTCACGGCCATTTCCTCGGCCGAGGCCTCGCTGGAGACGGTCATGGCCGTGCGCGACCAGGTGATCTCCGCCTATCAGGAAATCATGCGGATGCCGATCTGACGGCGCTTTGCGGTCAGAACCCCAGCTCCGTCCTCAGCGCCTCGGGCGTCAGGCCGCCCTCCCTCAGTTCCGCCAGCGTGACCGAGCGATCGCGCTTGGCGTAGCGGCGGCCGTCGGGCCCGGCCAGCAGGCGGTGGTGGCGATAGACGGGCGCAGGCCAGTCCATCAGCGCCTGGATCAGCCGCTGGATATGCGTCGCCTCGAACAGATCCTGCCCCCGGATGACATGGCTGATCCCCTGCAGGGCGTCGTCGTGCGTCACGGCCAGATGATAGGCGGTCCCGGCGTCCTTGCGCGCCAGCACCACGTCGCCCGCCGTCTCGGGCCGCGCCTTGATCACGCCGGTCTCGCCATCGGGGCCTGAGCCTTCCTCGATGAAGCTGAGTGCGTCCCAGACCGCGCCGCCCAGCGCCGCCTTCGCCCGATCCAGCGACAGCCGCCAGGCGAAGGGACGTCCCTCGGCCAGCAACCGGGCTTCTTCTTCGGCCGGATGCGGACCGGGGCGCGCCGCCTCGGCGGGGCCGTGGGGGGCGCCGCCGATGGCGTCCAATATCTCCTTGCGGGTGCGGAAGCAGCGATAGAGCAGGCCGCGCCGGTCCAGCGCCTCGACCACGGCGGCGTAGTCGGCCAGGTGGTCGGACTGGCGCCGCACCGGCGTCCCCCAGTCCAACCCCAGCCAGGCCAGGTCTTCATAGATGCCCGCCTCGAACTCGGGCCTGCACCGCGTCGGGTCGATATCCTCGATCCGCAGGACAAAGCGCCCGCCGGCCTCCTTCGCCGCCAGCCACGCCGTCAGGGCCGAAAAGGCGTGCCCCTTGTGCAGGCGGCCGGTGGGGGAAGGGGCGAAGCGGGTGGTGAACATGGCGCCAGACTAGCGGTTTCCGGCCGCGGTCAGAACCGTGCGGCGAACGGCTCTTTTCGAGGGATGGCGCGCAGGCCTAGCATGGCGTCATGGCTCTTGCTCCGTCTCCCGCTTCCGTCGCAGCCGCCCGCGAGGCTCTGGCCGCCGCCGATCCGGCGCTGGCGCGCGCGCACGCCTCGACGCCTGTGTTCGAATGGCGGTTGCGGCCGGGCGGCTATGAGGGCCTGTTCCGCATGATCGTGGAGCAGCAGGTGTCGGTGGCGGCGGCGGCCTCGATCTGGAAGCGGGTGGTGGAGGGGCTGGACGGTCAGGTGACGCCCGAGGCCGTGCTGGCGCGCGATGTGGAGACGCTGCGCACCTTCGGCCTGTCGGGACAGAAGGCGAAATACGGCCATGAGATCGCCCGCGCCCATGCGGAGGGTCACATCGACTTCGATCATCTGGAGCGGCTGGACGACGCCGAGGCCATCGCCGCCCTGGTCGCCATCAAGGGCGTGGGCAAGTGGACGGCCGAGACCTTCCTGATGTTCTGCGAGGGGCGAGGGGACGTTTTTCCCGGCGGCGACGTGGCGCTTCAGGAAGCCATGCGTTGGGCCGACCGCGCCGAGGCCCGTCCGAACGAGAAACAGGCCTATGCCCGCGCCGAGATCTGGCGGCCGCATCGCGCGGTGGCGGCGCATTTGCTCTGGGGGTGGTATGGTGGCGTTCGGCGCGGCGAGATCGCGCTGGACGAAGGCCTCTAGCCTTCGGCATTGATGAAGGTTGGGGGCGACCCCGAAGACGGCGCCGCGCGGCGCCCTGGGGATGATGACGATGTTGGAGCCGATCGCGGGCGCAGACCTGGTTCGTCCGGCTGCGGTTCTGCCGTTGCTGGATTTCGCGGGCGTGGCCGTGTTCGCCGCCACCGGCGCGCTGGCCGCCGCGCGCGAGAAGCATGACGTCCTGACCTTCGCCTTCTTCGCCGCCGTGACCGGCATGGGCGGCGGCACCCTGCGCGACCTGCTGATCGGAGCGCCGGTCTTCTGGGTGCAGGACTGGCGCTATGTCGCCGTCTGCATGGTGGCGGCGGTCGGCTTCTGGATGCTGGGCGCGCGGTCGTGGCGTTTCCGCGCCCTGCTGTGGCTGGATGCGGTCGGGCTGGCGGCCTATGGCGTCATGGGGGCGGCCAAGGCGGCCTCCTATGGCGTGACGCCGCTGATCTGCATCGTCATGGGCGTGCTGACGGCCTGCTTCGGCGGCATTGTGCGCGACGTGCTGGCGCACCAGCCCTCCATCCTGCTGCGGCGCGAACTGAACATCACCGCCGCCCTGGTGTCGGCGGCCCTGTTCGTCGGACTGAAGGCCGTGAGCCTGCCCACATGGCCCGCCGTGGCGGTGGCCGTGGCGGCCGGGTTCGGCGTGCGCGCCGGCGCCCTGAAGTGGGGCTGGAGCCTGCCCGCCTTCCCGACCGCCGCATCGCGATATTGAATCCAACTGACGAGAACGCAGATGAACGATATTCCCCCCGCATATGCGGCCGCGCCCCGTTGGCCCTTTGGCGACAGCCCCGAACTGGCCGATGAACTGCTGGCCCTGGTGCTGGACGGACGCAAGCGCGCCACCTGTTCGTCGTTGGCGTCATGCGAGGCCGACATCATGCCGACCGTGGGCGAGGTCAGCGTCATTCTGGACGGCGCCGGCGTCCCTCGCTGTGCGATCCGAACGACCGAGGTCGAGATCATGCCTTTCGAGCAGGTCAGCGAGGACTTCGCTCGCGCCGAGGGAGAGGGCGACCTGACCTACGAATGGTGGCGCGACGCCCATGAGGCCTATTACCGACGCGAAGGAACCTGGGCGCCGGGCATGAAGGTGGTCTGCGAACACTTCGAACTGGTTGAGGTCTTCTGACGGGGGTGTCACGAACGGGGGCGTCACGAAAACGCGTCGTATCCGTCATGGCGATGCGGGGGAATCAGGCGTAGGGTTTTCGCATCAGACCAAGGAAGGAGACGTGTCTTCAGTCCTGTCGCGTCGATAACCCCCCGTATGCGCGGGAGGGCCTGATGCAGGTCCTGTCCCGCCCGCCGTCCGGCTTTCCAGCCCTGGTGCTGAACGCCGATTTCAGGCCCTTGTCCTACTTCCCCTTGTCGCTGTGGCCGTGGGAAGAGGTGGTCAAGGCCGTGTGGCAGGATCGCGTCGACGTGGTCGCCACCTATGACAAGGTCGTGCGCAGCCCTTCGCTGGAGATGCAGCTGCCCAGCGTGGTCTGTCTGAAGTCCTATGTGGATCAGGACCGCAAGCCGGCCTTCACCCGCTTCAACGTCTTCCTGCGCGACGGTTTCGCCTGTCAGTACTGCGGCGCGCCCGGCACGTCCCAGGATTTGACCTTCGATCACGTCATCCCCCGCTCGCGCGGCGGGCGCACGACGTGGCAGAACATCGTCGCCGCCTGCGGCCCCTGCAACCTGCGCAAGGGCGGCCGCACGCCCGGTCAGGCCCAGATGCTCCTGCGCCGCACCGCCCATCAGCCCAGCGCCTGGCAGCTTCAGCAGGCGGGACGGCGCTTCCCGCCCCACTTCCTGCACCAGAGCTGGCTCGACTACCTCTACTGGGACATCGAGCTCGAACCCTAGGGTTTACTGGTGTTGCCTTTTGTTACCCAAGTGCCTGAATGTTAGGCGTTTTGTGGGCAAAGGGTGGTTACCCGTAGTTACCGCTTTATCCTCCGATTTGCTCCCGACTGGTGACCATGTGGTGACCAGAATGGGCACTCAAAACCCGCTGTGGCGGGACGGAGGCGAAATGTCTGGTGACCATACGGTGACCATGAAATTGACCAAACGGGCCGTGGATGCCCTGGTGGCGGGCCCAGAGCGGTATTTGGCGTGGGACATCGAGTTGAAAGGTTTCGGCGTGCGGGTCTCCCCGCAAGGTCGAAAAACCTACATCGTGCGATACCGGACGATCGGTGGCGCGCGGCGGATGCTGACGCTGGCGACGAGCGAGATTCTGACGACCGAAGAGGCGCGCGAAGAAGCGCGTCGCGCGCTCGCGCGGGCGGCTATGGGCGGCGACCCCCAGCGAGCGAAAGCCGAGCGGCGCGCGGAGATGACGGTCAGGGAGCTGTGCGAGCTCTATATGGAGGAGGGCACAGCGACGAAGAAAGAGACGACGCTTCAGATCGATCGCATACGGATCAAGCGGCACATCAACCCCCGTATCGGAAACATGAAAGTCACCGATGTCGCCAGGGCAGATATCCAGCGGCTGATGATCGACGTGGGCAACGGCAATATCCGCAAGGATGCAACGCCTCACACGCGAGGCGGCAAGGGCGCAGCCGCGCGAACGGTCGGCCTCCTGGGCGGCATTTTCAACTTCGCCGTCGAGTATGGCTTTATCGAGCAGAGCCCCGTCCGAGGCGTGAAGCGTTACAAGGACAATCGGCGTGAACGTTTCCTGTCCGCCGCGGAGATGGCGAGGCTTGGAGACGTGCTGGCTCGGCTTGAGCAGGATGGTGGCGATCCCCGACACGTGGCCATCATCCGCCTGCTGACCCTGACCGGCGCGCGCAAGAACGAGATCGCGCACCTTCGCTGGCCGGAAGTGGATCTTGAAAGCGGGCTGCTCCGGTTGAAGGACTCGAAGACGGGTCCCAAGGTGATCCGGCTTGGCAAGGCTGCGCGGGCGCTGGTGGGTTCGCTGCCGGTTCATGATCGCGAGTGGGTCTTTCCGGATCGCCGTCACGCGGGGAAGCCGGTGGCCAACCTGGACTGGGCTTGGGTGAACATTCGCAATCAGGCCGGCCTGCCGGATGTGCGCATCCATGATCTCCGTCATAGCTTCGCCAGCGTCGGGGTGGCGGGCGGCGAAGGTCTCACGCTGATCGGCAAGCTCCTGGGACACCAGCATGTGGTTACGACAAGCCGGTATGCCCACCTCTCCGACGATCCCTTGCAAGCGGCGGCAGACCGGATCAGCGATCGGTTGGCGTCAATGATCATGCCCGCCCCAGCGGATGGCGCAGGCGAGCCAGGCAGCCCTCAAGGCGGGGTTGGTCGGCCTGATGAACTGGCCGGATTTAACATGTCGGTTCCAACGTGTTAAAAAACTCAAGAATAACGAACATGTCTGGCTAGTCATGTTAAAACCCACCTATTGCATTCCTCGCCTTCCGCCGAAGGGCGAGCTTGAAACGGCGGCCGTCCTTCGCGAAGCGGCTCGCGCGCACCGCCATCTGGCGGAGTTGAAAGGGCGTGCCCGGAGCATTCCGAACCAGGCCATCCTCATCGACACGCTCGCGCTTCAGGAGGCGAAGGCGAGTTCGGAAGTCGAGAATATCGTCACCACCCAGGACGAGCTGTTTCAGGCGAGCCTGCACTGGGATGGCGCCGGCTCCGCCGCGGCCAAGGAGGTCGCCAGTTATCGTGACGCCCTAAAGAGGGGCTGGGATCAGCTCCACGAGAACCAGGGGCTGCTGACCAACAATGTCATCGTCGAGATGTTTCAGGTGCTCAAGCGGACGGATGAAGGTTTCCGCGCGACCCCCGGGACGGCTCTGCGCCATCAGGCGACGGGCGAACTCGTCTACGTGCCGCCACAGGATCGCCGGGAGATCGAGGCCCAGATGACGGCTCTCGAAGCCTTCATCAACGACGACGCGGCGAGCGATCTGGACCCTCTCGTGAAGATGGCGCTCATCCATCACCAGTTCGAGAGCATCCACCCCTTCTCGGACGGCAACGGCCGGATCGGCCGGATCCTGAACGTCCTCTACCTGACGCGAACGGGGCTGCTGGACATCCCGGTGCTCTATCTCAGCCGCTATGTGACGGCCAACAAGGCGGACTATTATCAGATGCTGCAGAGCGTTCGGGACAACGGCGACTGGGAGCCCTGGTTGCTCTACATGCTCCGCGCCGTATCCACGACGTCCCGCCAGACGCTAGCTCTGATCGACGGCATGAGCGCCCTGATGGCGGACTACAAGCAACGGCTGCGGGCGCACGCGACAATCCGCTATTCGCAGGATCTGCTGAACAACCTGTTCCGCCACCCCTACACGCGGATCGAGTTCCTCCAGAACGATCTCGACGTCACCCGTCAAACCGCTGCCAAGTATCTCGACCAACTCGCCATTGCGGGGTTTGTCGAGAAGCATCAGGCCGGCCGGAACAACTACTACATCAACCGCCCCCTGGTGGACCTGCTGATGCGAGTGTCGGACTGAGCGGGAAAAACGCGGTCGGTCTATAGGTCATCAGAATCCATCAGCGGTATGCAGACGCAGAATGAGAGGGGCGGGAGGGCAAGATAAAAGAGGGGTGTGTTCGCTTCGCTTTTGTCCTTTCGTTTCCACTCATTAGCGAGCGCTCCCGACCGGTTCTGCGACTTGTGACGACTTGCGGCGGTTGAGAGCGGCTTCGCACCTCCTGGGAGGCGTCGTCATGACCGTCCGCAGCATCATCGAAGACCGCATGTCGGCCTTGTCGGGCTCTGCGGATAACGAGCTTCGTGTACGCCTCGCGACGCGCCTGAAGCGAGACGGCTCTGTCCGGACCTCGATGCTGAAGCGGCTGTCGTCGTCGATGCGCTTCAGCTACGGCGCCAAGGCCGGGGCATTGAAGACTGCAGCCCGGCGATCAGGCTCCGCCTTCCGCGTGGACGTGCGTCAGCGGGTCATCGTCAAGGCTCTCGTGTCGCGACACTTGGGCAAGGGCATGGCTCGCGCCGGGGCGCTGGCCGCCCATGTCCGCTATCTCGGTCGGGAGGGCGCAGGCCAGGACGGGGAGGCGGGGACCTTCTTCGACCGGAACGAGGAGGCAGTGGACGGTGCGGAGCGCATCAAGGACTGGGCCGAGCATCGGCACCATTTCCGCTTCATCATCTCGCCGGAGCACGGCGACCGGATCGCCGACCTTCAGGACTATGTGCGCGATGTCATGGGCCGGGTGTGCGCCGACCTCGGCGAACCGGAGCTCCCGTGGATGGCGGTCTGCCACTACGACACGGACCAGCCGCACGCCCATGTCCTCTTGCCGGGGCGGCGGGCGAACGGACGCGACCTGGTCATTCCCCGCGACTATGTCGCTTACGGCTTCCGGGCGCGGGCCCAGGAGGCGGCGCAGGAACGGTTGGGCGACCTGTCACGGCTCGACGCCGAGCGCCGCGTCTGGCGCGAGACGCAGCGGGACGGCTTCACCAGCTTCGACCGGCGGCTGCTGGCGTCGATGGACGGGGAGGGGATGGTCGCGGACGCGGTGGGCGGCAAGAGCGCCTGGGCGGCGCTGACCCGTGGTCGGCTGGCCCATCTGGAGGCTCTGGGTCTGGCGGAGCGTCAGGGGCTGCGCTTCAGGCTCGACGAGAATCTGGAGGGCAAGCTGCGGCGGCTGCAGATTTCGAAGGATGTCATCCGCACCCTCAGCCAGCGTCGGCTGGAGACCGGGAGGACAGCGGAGGTCTTCCGGGAGGGCAGGGTGACCGGAAAGGTGATGAAGACGGGCTTCCACGACGAGCTCGGCGTCTCGCCCTTCGTGGTTCTGAAGGATGCCCAAGGCGTCGAGCATTATGCGCGACTGGCGGTAGGGGCGGCCTTGCCGGCGGTCGGCGCCCCGGCGACGCTGGGCATGGACGCGCGCGGCGTGGCGCATGTCATCCCGGGCAGAGGGCGCGGCGGGGAGGGCCTGGTGCTGTAAGCCGAAGCGGCGCCGCAGTCAGGGGCGGGCTTCTTCTCTATAGCGTGGCGGGCTCCAGTCGCCGGAGCGCCGGGGCTGGCTGGAGGACGAGCGAAGGGCCGTTAGCTGGCTGCGCGCCCAGTCGTGCAGCTTCCGGCGTGGGTAGTAGGGCGTGCGGCCCAGATGCATACAGGGCGGGCCGTCGGATCGCGTGCTGAAGATCTTGGCCAAGGTCGCTGGCGAGCGGCGGATGCCCATGCGCAGCAGTTCGGTCGACGCCTCCTTGCGGGTCAGCAGGACGTCCTCCGTCTCTCCAAGGTATAGGCCAGTCATTGCGGGTGCTCCTCTGTGAGGGCGCTATCCGGCGACGATTATCCACAGGCGGTCAATGCGGGCGCTGGACGGTGATCACGGGCTAGATCGTTTCAGGCATGTTCAGGCGGTTTCAGAGGGTTTCAACACGTCCAATCCGTTCACGCGGTCTCTCGCGAACGTGATGGCCAGCGACCGCCTGTGTCCACAGATCAGGCGGTCTGGGCCTTCGATTTCAGCTCGGCGATCCTGGATTGGCAGAGGTTGGCGACGAGGTCGCGCAGGATGCGGGCGCGGGCTGTCAGCCATTCCAGGTCCTCGGCCGAGGCGTCGTACTGGTCGCTGTAGCGGGCTTCGACATAGGCGCGCTTGAGCAGTTCGAAGCGGCGGCGGTCGGCGCGCTGTTCGCGCGGCCAGGCCTCGACCAGACGCGTGTCTACGTCCTCGGCCAGGGAGCGCAGGAACTTGATGTTGTGCGAGCGCGGGAAATAGAAGGTGTGGACCAGCAAGAAGCAAGCGTACGCCGCTTCGACGGCTTGGTGGAGGCTGAAGGCTGCGAGCTTGCGATTGCCTTGACCGGTGTAGAACTCGGCACCTTTGAGCAAATCGCCGATCTGTTTGGTCCAGTGCGCCTGATATCGCAGAGCAGTATCGACAGCATCCGTTGGCGTCATCGGCTGCGGCGTCGCCAGCGCATGGCCGGGCACGCTGTAGAGCGAGACGCCGTCGCGGACGATGTCCGCCCAGAAGTACTCGCCGCGCTTCAGGGCGTCGTTCACCTCCTGGAGATCGTGGACGATGATGTTGACGGTCCGGCCAATGGCGGGATCGCGCAGGATCTGATCCTCGGAGTTCCACCAGTAGTCGGCGATGTTGGTCATCTTCTCATTGTTGACCACGATCAGTAGATCGAAATCCGACAGGTAGCCGTTCTCGGGCTCATCGACCCAGTCGCCGCGCGCATAGGAGCCGAAGAGGATGATCTTCAGCACCATCCCGCCGCGACGCCATTCCTGCGTGCCGCCCCCGCCGCCGTTCTTGGCCGCCTCGAAACCAGCCAGCAGCGTGTCCCGCACGCGCTCAAGCTCGCGCTGCTGCCGCTCCGGTAGGTGATGCAAATCAGACCGCATGGGACGAGTCTAACCGAAAACCCCAAGGCTGCACCAACCAACGGTCAAGGTCAGGTGATTTACGCCCCAAGTGCGCCAACAGCAGACTCGCGCCTTCAGCCGAATAGGCGACATCCAGCGACCCTGGTGTCGCTTCCGAAATTTCCAAATCACACAGGGTCCGGAATGCGGGCGATGACCTTGATCTCGAAATCGAAACCCGCAAGCCAGTTCACGCCGACGGCCGTCCAGTTCGGATAAGGCGGCACGCCAAAGACCTTGTTCTTGACCGCCATGATCGTACCGAACTGCGCCTCGGGATCAGTGTGGAAGGTCGTGACATCAACGATGTCGTTGAGGTCGCAGCCAGCGGCCTTCAGCACGGCAGTGAGATTGGCGAACGCCAGTTCGACCTGCTGTTCGAAGTCGGGCTCGGCGGATCCGTCCTCCCGGCTGCCGACCTGGCCCGAAACGAACAGGAGATCGCCAGAGCGGATGGCCGCGGAGTAGCCGTTGATTTCGTAAAGGGCCTGCCGACCGGCAGGGAAGACTGCATCGCGTTGGGGCACCAGGATCTCCATTGATATACGCTTCGTATGTGAATACATGAGGACATACGCAACGTATGTCAACTAACATACGGCCTGTATGTGAGAGAGGAAGCGATGGTCAGACGGCGCAAGGACATGGTCGAGGAAACGAAGGCCAGTCTGATCCGGGCTGCCCGGCACGCCTTTGCGACGAAGGGCTATGCGGCGGCGTCGATGGACGAATTGACAGCGGACGCCGGCCTGACGCGAGGCGCGCTCTACCACAATTTCGGCGACAAGAAGGGCCTGTTGCAGGCTGTCATCGACCAGATCGACGCCGAGATGCTGGCGCGGATGCGGGAGGCCGCGGGTCAAGCCGACACTCCGTGGGCGGCGTTCCTGCAAGAGGGCGTTGCCTATATCGAGATGGCGCTGGAGCCCGAGATCCAGCGGATCATGTTGTTGGACGGACCTGCCGTGCTGGGTGATCCTTCACGCTGGCCAAACCAGACGGCCTGTCTGCGCACGACCACCGAGACGATCCAGAGATTGATTGACGTGGGCACGGTCAAGCCGATTGACGCCGAGGCCGCAGCGCGGCTGGTCAACGGCGCGGCGCTTAACGCTGCGCTATGGATCGCCGCATCTGACGACCCGCGTGCAGTCATGGCCAGGTCGGTTGAGGCCTTCCGGCACCTTTTGTCCGGACTGCTTCAGGCTCCCCCAAATGGTGCGATGGTTCAGACTTCCGCATCCGGCCGCTGATGGACGCTCCGCCCGACAGCGGACCTCGCCAACGGTCGCGTTGGGTCAGATTTTGCAACAGCATTCGGTGCAGAAGCCCAAGACCGAAATCGACCCAAAGCGGCGGTTGAGAAGGCCCGGTTCCAGGAGATCAACCGAACGCCCATTACCCCCGCTAGGTCGTGTCTGATGTCGACCCGCTGCGAATGAACCCAGGCGCGCTGCTAGTCCGTGCTACCAACCGTAGCCATGAGTGTCGCCTCTCCGTTCGATCCCGCGCTTCCGTCCAGTTGGCTGCTGTAAGTCTGGATAGCGAGTCGAATCGATGACGAGCCCGGGCTGCAGAACGACGGGCTGATGCCCGTCACCCGAGACCGCAGGATCGCAGACTCCAGGCTCGCACCATCCACTGTCACCGGCTTGGGTTGATCGTCGACTGTGGCTTTGACAACTCGCGATGTCTCTCCATCAACGCTGATCTCAATCTCGAAGGCTGCGTTTCCGCACATGGTGCGGGCAGACAGCACGTAGCTACGTATGATCGGCGTTTCGCGTATCACAAGCTGATCAGGGCTTTGTGGCACCGGGGCGGGTTGCACTCCGACGGTCACTAACGATGCCAGCAAGGTTGTGACGAGCATGAGTAACTTTCCAATCTGTATGCGCTATCAAGTGGTCAGCCACTTCAAATTTACACCTTTAAGCGAACTTTGTTTCACGACCCATTGCGGACTTCTGGTTAAAGCGGGCCTGGACTGGGGGCCGACGCTCTCCCATCTTGGCCGAATGCCTTACGCTGACATCTACAAGACAAAGCTGGTTGCCTTCATCGACCTTCTGGGGTTTCACAACACCATCGAGCGGTCGGCAATTGAACCCGCCCTCCAGCGCCAAGTCGCGTCGGTCATCGACACATTCCAGCGGACCGCGTGTGAGAACAAAGCACACGACATTGTCCTCACCGGGTTCAGCGACAGTCTGGTCATGTCCGCCGCCGTCACGCCCGAGGGCTGAACGGTTTGCGGAGCATGATAGGACAAATTGCCCGCAACCTGCTCCAGAAAGACATCTTGATTCGGGGCGGTGTGTCTCTTGGCTCCATTCATCACGAAGGGTCGATGACCTTCGGACCCGCCATGAACGAAGCCTATGGGATCGAGAGCCAGTGGGCAGTCTATCCGGTGGTCATCTTGTCAGACGCCGTGGCCGCGAAGGCTGCGCAGTTCGAATCGCGTCGCGTCTGCGTCGACCCTCACCGTCCGCACCTGATGATGCTCGATTACCTCGAACCTATGCGGGTCTACACGCCCGAGCCAGCGGCCGGGAAAGTGATATGGGATGATCCAGCTCTTCTAATCGTCAGCCATATCCAAAACCGCCTGATCCAACATCGGTCGAACCAAAACCTCTACTCAAAGGCTAAGTGGCGTGAACCCGGAGCCGAACTAGGTCACAGGCCCGCAGCTTGGAGTCCAGGGCGCAGTTGAACATCGCAAGCTCGCGCACCCTCCTCGCGACCTTCAACTGCTGTCGAATTGCCCAGATGTGCTTCGGCTTGAGCGGCGCCTTGGGACCGATGAGACGGCCAGCATTCCACGGCCGCTTGGGTTGCATGAACAGGTCAGACTGGCGCATGGCCAACCTCCATTAAGGTCGCCTCCCTGTGTCAGTTGCCAGTCTACGCTCTTGGCATCTCCTCAGCGCCAGCTCGGGTCATTGGCAACTGCGCGCAAAGCTGACAGTCGCGCCTACAAGTAGATGCGTGTCTCGCCGTAGACTCCGGTTCCGGACAAGTTATCACACGTCCTTGGTCGAAATGCTGCAGAACAACAGCCGTTCTGAAACTTGTCCTTCTTGGTAACGGTCTAGCCCCGGCCATTGGTAACGCTTCCGGGGATTCCTTCATGACCACCGCCTCTCGTCGCGCCGCAGCCTGGCTGTTGGCGAGCACCGCGCTTTGCGCGCCCGTCCTCGGATCGCCCGCTGTGGCGCTCGCCCAGGACGCCCCGGCCGAGGCCGCCACCGTAGTCAGCGAGATCGTCGTCACCGGCCAGCGTGAAGCCCAGCGCGCCGCCATCGCCGTCAAGCGCCGCCAGTTCGAGGTCATGGACGCCGTGTCCTCGGACGACATCGGCAAGCTGCCGGACCACAACACCGCCGCTGCCCTGCGCCGCATCCCCGGCGTGTCGATCATGGAAGACCAGGGCGAGCCGCGCTGGCCGATCCTGCGCGGTCTGGCCTCGACCTATAACCGCACCACCATCGACGGCGCCTTCGTCGGCTCGGTCGACGAAAGCGCCCGCACCGTGCCGATGGACATCGTCCCATCGGTCATGGCCGGCCGCCTGGAGGTCATCAAGACAGTGACGCCCGAGAATGACGCCAACGCCATCGGCGGCGTCATCAATGTACGAACCCGCAGCGCCTTCGACCGCAAGGGCCCCTTCTTCGACGGCATGGCCTCCTACGGCGTCTATGAGCGCAGCGGCGACGTGCGAAACGACGATCCGTCCTATCGCCTGAGCTTCGCCACTGGTCGCCGCTTCGGCGCCAATGACCAATGGGGCGTGGTGTTCGGCGCCTCGCACGAACAGCTCGACTACGACATTCCGCAGGTCGAGGTCGCCGCCCCCTCGGTGCGTGAATACGATGCCGACGGCAAGCCGGTGGACTCCGGCTCGGCGACCGGCAACGGCATCCAGGTGCCGACCCAGAACCGCCTGTTCTGGTATAACAACACCAAGCAGCGCTCAGGCCTGAACGGCAAGCTGGAATGGCGCCCGTCCAACACCTTCCGCTGGGAAGCCTCGGCCCTGTGGGCCAGCATGGAGGACGATGAGGAGCGCATCGAGTTCCGCGCCGAGCCGAACGGCAACGTCTCGAACCAGACGCAGACTTCGGGCGTCTTCGCGACCGGACGCAACCTCGTCGGCCTGAACCAGCCGATCACCCAGCGCGAGATCGGCCTGGTCCGCAGCGGATTCCAGTGGGACGCCACCAGCCAGTGGACGCTGGACGGCGACCTTTCCTACTCCAAGGCCTCGCTGGAGACGCCGAACACCTCGTATGGGTTCCGCACGGCGGTCCATTCCGACTTCGGATTCAGCTACGATACGTCGGACTTCTTCCCGGTCTTCACGCCGACCGATCCGGCCGCTTTTCGCGACGCCTCGCTCTACAACCTGCAACAGCGCCGCGTGTCCCTGACCACCAGCGATGAAGACACGGTGCAGGCCCGCTTCAACGCCGCCTTCGACGACGGCGGCCATGAGCGGAACCTGACGATGAAGTTCGGCGGCCTGATCCGCTCCAGCGACCGTTCCCACGCCAGCAGCCGCACCGACTACAAAACCGCGCCCGGCTTCGCCTTCACCTTCGACGAGGTGGACGTGGGCGGCCCCAGCGAGCTGATCCAGGGCCGCTATGACCTGGGCGCCCGCATCGACGCCGGTCTGGCCGAAAGCTTCTTTGAGGCCAACCGCGACCGCTTCATCGCCACGACCGCACTGCCGACCGGCGACTATGACGTGACCGAGGACGTCTACGCCGCCTATGGCCAGGCCAGCTATCGGATGGGCGACGTCACCGTCCTGGGCGGGCTGCGCTACGAGAAGACCGAGGTGGAGTCCCAGGCCGTCCGCAACACCGGCGGCGTCCTGACACCGGCGCACAACGAGGGCGGCTATGAGAACTGGCTGCCCAGCGTCCACCTGCGCTGGGACGTGCGCGAGGACATGGTGGTGCGCGCCGCCTGGACCAACACCATCGGCCGTCCGGACTTCGGCTCCCTGGCCGCCAGCGAGAGCCTGAGCTTCGACGGCTCGCAGCCGACCCTGTCGCGCGGCAACCCCAATCTGGAGCCGCGCGAGAGCGAGGGCTTCGACCTGTCGTTCGAATACTATCCGACGGACGGCCTGATCTCGGTGGCGGTCTTCACCAAGTCGATCGACAACGAGATCTTCACCCTCAGCTCGGTGCAGCGCATGGACGTGGGTCGGGGCAAGGAGGACGTGCTGGTCTCCACTCCGATGAACGCCCAGTCGGCCGAAATCCGCGGGATCGAACTGGGCTTCCAGCAAGCCCTGACCATGCTGCCGGCGCCGTTCAACGGCTTCGGCGTCAGCGCCAACGCCACCTTCCTGGACACGGAGTTCACCTTCCTGACCTCGGCGGGCGAGCGCCACACCGGCCTGTTTCAGCAACCGGACACCACCACCAACGCCTCCATCTATTATCAGCGCGGGCCGCTGGAAGCGCGGATATCGCACAACTACGTCGGCGGCTTCCTGGAGACGATCAACGACTCCATCCCCAACGCCGATCAGTACTGGAAAGGCCGTCACCTGTATGACGCCTCGATCAGCTGGCGTTTCGACAACGGCATGACGGTCTTTGTCGAAGGGCAGAACCTGAACGACGCCGGTCGTCGCGAAGTGACCGGCCCAAACCAGGGCTACCTGCAAGAATCCGCCGAATACGGCCGCACCTTCTGGATCGGCCTGTCCGCCAGTTTCTGATCCTGCCTCTCAAGCCGCCTTTCCGATCGGGAAGGCGGCTCTTCTGTCTGAAAGCTCCGCCATGCTGACCGCCGCCCTCGCCGCCCTCGCCCTGTCCGTCTCCCAGGCGCCTGAGGCCCAGCCGTCGGCGCCCGTCCTCGCCGGACGACTGGCGACCGTTCGCCGCTATCCGTCCGACGCGCGCCAAGGCGTCGCCGTCGGTCCTAACGACGTCTACGCCGTCTCCAACTGGTCCCTGACCCGTTACGACAAGGCGACCGGCGAAAAGAAGGCCGCGTGGTCGGGCGATCCCAAGCGCTTCCCCCACATCAACTCCTGCACGCTGATAGCCGCCGAACTGGTCTGCGCCGCCTCCAACTTCCCCGGCACGCCGCACGTCAGCACGGTCGAGGTCTTCGATCCGCAGGACCTGCGTCACGTCCGCAGCGTCGCTCTCGGTTTGGGCACCGGCTCCCTGACCTGGATCGAGCGTCACGACGGCGCCTGGTGGGGCATGTTCGCCAACTATGACGGGCGCGGCGGCGAGGCCCCGCGCGACCACCGCCACACCACCCTGGTCCGCTTCGATGATCAGTGGCGGCGCACCGAAAGCTGGGCCCTCCCCATGTCCATCCTGGAGCGGATCGCGCCGATGAGCATTTCCGGCGGCGGATGGGGTCCCGGCGGCCGCCTCTACCTTAGCGGCCATGACCACCCCGAACTCTATGTCGTCGCCATTCCCGACGGCGGCGGCGTCGTTGATCATATCGAGACGCTAGGCATGGAGGCCGAAGGTCAGGCGATCGACTGGGACGAAAGCGCCCCAGGCATGCTCTACGGCATCACCCGCCGCACACGCGAAATCCTCGCCATGAAGGCACCCGATGCGAATTGACCGGGCCGCAAGCAGACGTCGTGAACGTCCGCCAAGAGTCAGCTTCAGCCATTCGCGGAGACATCGAAGGCAATGACAGTTCCTGACTCATAGCGGACGTTCAGCGCGTCCGCTGTCTGGGGGGCTCCTAAGGATGGGCGTCAGCCGGTGCCGGCAGGTCAGCGCGCGCCGATCAGGTCTCCAACAAGCTGAAGATCACGCTCGGGGTCTTGTCACCGCACAGCGTCTTCTTCCGACGCGAGACCCAGCGGCCTGAGCGACGCCGAACGTCGTCGATAAGCGTAAAGCCGAACGGTCCGATCGCGGCTCCGGTGCGAGGAGCCTCGGGCTCCCAAAGTTCGAACCGCCCGTCGACGATCTTGTTGAACAGGACGCTGTAGCGCCAGTAGTCGGCGGGGTCGTCGGCGGCGGCCATCTTCTCGAACCAGATCCTGGCCCACCGATTTCGCTCGTAGGCGTAGAAAGCCGCTTCTCTCGCCTTAGAGATCAGGCCTTCGTTGATGGTCGGGCGCGACAGCTCCTGCGTCGCCAACGGGCTTTCGAGCCCGAAACCGAGCACCATGAGCGCCCGGGCCTGATCGGCGGGCACAGGGCTTTGCAGCTTCACGCGAGCATACCGATCCAGGAACGCCATCTGATCGGAGACCAAGGCAGCTAGGACCTCCTTGGCCAAACCGTCGTCGGAAACGGCGTCGTCCAGCCGGGCCGTGCGTAGGGCGTCCATCTCCACGCCCGCCGCAGACCCCCAGACCGAGAGCGACTCTAGTGACAGAGCGGCGGGACCGAAGGTCAGACGAACAATGCCGGTCTCTCCAGCCATGGCTCGAAAAAGGCCGGCCGCCAGGGCGGGTTCATCTTTCGACAGACCTTTGGCGAGACGCATGGCGAAGTTGGCCACTTGGTTCCGCTTACGCCGCTCCAAACCAAGCAGCGTCGTCGCCAGGGCGCGAGCGTCTGACGGCGAGGCAGCGATCAGCGCGTCTACGCCGGCGGAGCCGACGTCCTCGACCATGATCCTCGCCTGCTCCGGCGTCAGCGCCGCCTGAAACGTCTCGAAGTTCGCCCAGCCGGACTTCTGTCGCGCTTCGAACTCCTCGTCGGTCTCGTTCAGCCGCGCGACGAGGCCCTCGAAGCCGGACGCGGGTTTAGGTTCGACCAGTTCGAACAGGC
Source organism: Brevundimonas sp. UBA7507 (assembly GCF_002478355.1). Lineage (NCBI taxonomy): Bacteria > Pseudomonadati > Pseudomonadota > Alphaproteobacteria > Caulobacterales > Caulobacteraceae > Brevundimonas > Brevundimonas sp. UBA7507. Next base: position 65,249 of record NZ_DLNP01000008.1, read on the forward strand.
CGGGCTTCAACACCGGGGGGACCTTTTGCAGGACGACCGGCGGGGTAAAGTCCAGCTCGAGCTCCAGCGTTGCGGCGATGGCTAGACGCAGGCGCCCGGTCACCAGCTGGCCAAGCTCCGGTCCGACCATGTCCGCCGCATGCCCCCACAGCTCGGATGTCGTCTTGTCGAGGAGGGCTTCGTGGGTGATCAGTCCAAGCTTCGCGGCAGCGATCATCACGAGCGAGCCGTACCAAACCTCGAACTTGTTATCCCGGGCGTCGATATCGACCTTGGGCCACCCGCTGTCGACGACCCGACGGATCAAGGCCTCGTCGTCGAGGTGGGCGATGACGTCCATGGCTATGGCGCGGACCGAGTCATGGTCACCGACCGCGAGATCGCCGATGATCTCCCGAGCCCGCGCGGTCAACCTCGACCCTGAACTCCGGGCGATGACGAGCGCGACTAGCTGCCGATTGATGTCGTTCGACGTCAGCGCCTTCTCCAAGGCCGCCTCAAGCTTTTCAGGCGAGGCGGGCCGAACCACCTCGGCCAGCTTGATTAGAGGCGGTCCATGCGGAGGCAGGGCGGTCAGAGCGTCGATCTGGGCGTCGCCGTCAAAATGGGGCAGGCCAATCTGGAGCGAATACTGGGCGCTCACCCAGTTCTCGCGGGACTGGGCGTCCTCGGGGTCCCGCGGCGAGCTCAGGTCGGCCGCCATCTTCAAGAACCGGGACGCGGTCTCCGCATGCAGCGCCGCGCTGTCCGCCTCCAGTCCGGTGATCCCGAGCCGCTGCATCTTGGTCGATCCGTCGAGCACTGCGTTGGCGTACTCCCGCAGCTTAGCGACGGCGACCCCAGGCATGAAGCGCGCGAGACCCGGGCGAGCGTCCCTGAAGAAGTGGTCCTCGCTCCCCATCGATCGGCTCTTGGTCAGCTCCGCGACATCCAAGTCCGCATAGCCGACCGCGGTCTCGGCGATGTTGTCCGGCTGCGTCGCATCGGGATCGCAGGGATCGGAGGCGCAGTATTTCTCGACAAGCCGCCATCCGGGGAAGTGCGTTCGGTCAACCGTCAGTTCTTCAACCAAGGCCTTTGCCTGCTCAGCATCCGCTTCCCGGCTGAGCGCCCGAAGCAGCTGCACGCGCGCCCAGCGCGCGGTGGAGGACGCCCCAGGGTCAACGAGGACGTCAGACGCCGCGATCATCTCTCCCTTGGCGTCAAGCCAGTCGATCCGATTGAATCGCACTAGGGCAAGGAACTGATCGTGGGGATCGTTGTAGCTCGAGTTCAGCGCCATGGAGTAGGCGCAGGCCACAAGGGCTTCAGCGAACGGTGCCAGCGCGCGTCCTGCGATGAGTTCCAGCGCTTCGCGCTGCAGCTCGGACGGGTCCCCATCGATACGGTGCATCTTCTTCTCGAGGAACATCTTTTCCGCGGGCGACAGGCCCTTGAGCCGCTTTTTCAACTTCTTCGTCTGCTCGGCGAGCTTCTTAGCGTAGACCTCGGCCCCCTCATGTCTGGCCGAGAACATCAGGCCGACCTCGGGCGCGAGGCTGTAGGACCGCAGCCATTCGATCGCATACCGCGCGATGACGTCCCAGCACCGTTCCACCTCGCGAACTTCGCGGAGGGCCGCGGACAACCAGTCGGCGTGCGCGATATGGCGCGACGTCGTGACGGCGTCCTGAAGCGCCAGGAGCGCCGCTTCCGGTGCGTTCCGCACGATGCTCCGGAAGGGGTCGTAGAGCTCGTCGCCGATATTCTGGAGGGTGAGGAAGCCGACCATGAGCGCCGATCGGATCGTGTTCGGACAGGTTTCATCCACGCTCGCCGCCATGGCGGCGGCCAGAACGGCCTCTGCGGTCTTATCCAGCGCCGCGACAGGCTCCAGCACCCGCTCGAGCTCCTCCGCCGCATCCCTCCCGTTTCTGTCCGCGGCGCGCAGTGCGCTGAGCAGCGCCAGACCGAGCGCCAGCGTCAGTCCGGTGTCTGACAGGCTGTACAGGCCCGCCTCGCCCTCGACCGGCTTGAAGAAGTGTTCGGTCGTCACTGCCATGAGATCGGGGGTGAGGATGTAGGGTGCCGCTCTGCCGGCCATCTGATCGAAGATCAGCCGATCTTCGGTGTGCTGGCTCTTCACGCGTTCGAGGATTTCCTTCGCGTGCAACGATAGACGTCGGGCGAACTGCTCTGCCGTCTCCGGCGTCTCGCCGTCGCGGGCCCCTGTTCGGATATGTTCGAACAGCAGTCGCTCGACGCTGAGCTCGGTGAAGTTCTGGATCTGGGCGTTGTCGAGGAGTTCGAACGCGATCGCGAGGATCCGGGGATTGCGGAGCCGTGCATGGACGTCGGGCGCAACTTTGGTTGGATCGATCCCCCTTTCCTTCAGGGTTTCGTCCAGCTCCGCCTTAGTCCACTCAGGGACGTCAATCACCTTGATGTCGGTGTTCAGGCTACGCCTCAGCCGCTCATCGAAGAAGGTTCGGCGTACGGTGATGACGAGCGCGCCGCCCATGTCGGCCACTTGCGCGGCCGCGTCGTCGAGCCAACGCGGCCATTCAAAGCGGGGCTGCTGGTTTAGACCGTCGACACAGACCAGGAAGCGCGGACCATCTTCGCTCGGCGCGTTTTTCCAGCGCTTCAATCGCGTCTTCCAGCGATTGCGGGTCAGATCCGTGTCGTCGTCGCCGGTCTGCTCCATGATCTTATTGATCAGGAAATAGCTGAACTCGCCGTAGGCGGCCGCTGTGCGCATGTCGCCGGCCGACACGAACAGCGCCAGAGGCCGCCGCGTCAGCTGCAGCCAGCTGTCGGCCACCAGCCAAGTTTTGCCCTGACCTTCGCCGCCAACGACGGCGAGCACGCGTCTGCTCGGTGACGCGATGATTTCGGTCCTCAGCGAGGCCGTCAGACTGTCACGCGGCCGGTGCGCCATGGCCGCGTTCGCCTTGGGCGAAATCGCCTGGCCGAAGGCCGCCCGGGCCCGAGCGCGGTCCGAGAACTTGTCGTCCAGCCAAGTTTGGTTGGCCATAACGGCGTTGGCCATGCCCATCGACGCCGCCTGCAAGCTAACCTTGAACGCCGCAATCGGCGCCTCGAACGCGTCGGACTTGGCTAGGACCTCCAACGCGAGGCGCGCCTTTTTCGCCATCACGGCGTCGGCGAGATGGCTGGTCAGAAAGGTGCCAGCCTCCTTGGCGGCTGCCGCGCAGGCGACGGCGAGCGGCGGCACCGATGACGTCGCCGGCCAGTCAAGGACCTCAACGGCAACGCCGTTCTTTTTGGCCGCCCCCTCCATGGGGTCCAAGAGTTGAGTGCTGACCTCTACGGTGGCACCCAAAAACCAGACGTCCGGCGGCGTCGATGCATCGATCAGCCGCGTGATCTTAGTGAGCACCTCATTGTCAGGGAGTTTGCCGGTGTAGAGCTTGGCTTCAAATGCGATCTGACCGTCTCGAGCTGACGTGGCGCCGTCCTTCCCGTTCTGCAGCCCGGACTTGGCCAAGCGGAATGGGCGCCCGGACGCCGCCGACAACACCTTCGCTAGAAGGCCCTCGAAACCCTTCGCGCCGGCTGGCTTGAGTGCGAGCAAGGCGGCCATCAGATCGGCGAGCGCCGTGGTGTGGGCGGATGGCTTGGCCATGCGTCGTTCCTCAATCGCTAGGGAGACCTGGTCGCGGTCTCCTCTTGGAGCCGGGGGAGCAATCAGCATGATAGACTTGCCTGTGCCGATAGCGCGACCGACATAGTATGCAGGTCTGCCGCCGTTTACGTCAGCGGCACTTTATGGTTCAAGCCAGTCGACTTCCGCCCGCCTGAAGTTACCTAGGCCCATACGTGGGAACGAATGCTGGCCAAAGTCACCCTTGCACCGGCGCCGGCCTACGAAAGTCCGGGAAGTCGCGCCGGAACCGGATTGATCGCCGCAGCGTCTGCGCTGCGGATGAAGAACGCCATCGGAACGCTCGACAGGTGGTGCTCCGAACTGGACATTAGCAGAAGGCGATTGATCGTGTGATCCTGAATGCCTTGGGCTGGCAGAGCTGCTTGGATCTTGGCGGACAAAGACTCATGACCGACCTTCGCGATCACCTTTTGCCCAGTGACATGTGAGCGTGTGAACTGAGCGGCGATCGAGGACTCGACGTTTGGCTTAGGGCCTTTAGTCGCGCGGGTTTGTAGGTAGCGGAACGCCTTGGCGAACAGCTCATGATAGACCGACGCTTCTTTCCCCCCACTTAGACTGAGCACGTCCATGGGCTCGACCAAGAAAGCGAACGTCTCGCTCTCCATGGTGCGCCCCAAGGCGTTCAAGCCGCCATGCGACGGCTCGCCTTTCAGCAGCATGACTTCGGTAATCTCACGCCATCGGTCGGGAGAATCCGTGACGATGGCGGCACCCGTCGCTTGCGCCAGATACATGGCCATCTCGAAATTCGGCGCCAGGCTCATCATCGTGAGCATGCTGTTCTCAACGCCTTCCAGCATCGAATCCGGCTGAAGCGAGACCAGCGGGTCGCGCAATTTGAGTTCGGCCAGCCCCTCGCGAAGATCCTCGCGGCTGACGTCTTCCAGTCCCGGAATTCCGTCATCTAGTTGGCGCTCGAAGACGTCCGCGGGCATCATCATCATGGCGCGCCGCCCGTCCGCCTCGATCACTTGGAAGGCAAAATCATCCTTCGGACCCATCGCCGGTCGGCGCGCCGCACGGGCTTGCGCCATCTGCATCATCTGATCGCGCAGGTGGAAGTCGAAGAAGCAGGGATCGGGCACCAGGTTGACGAGGCCGCTATCCACCAACGGGAAGAGCTTCAGGAATGTGAGAAGCGCTTTGAGAACTTCCTGACGGTACGCCCGAGGGTGTTCGACGGGGCTGAACTCCTTCGCGACCGTGCCGGCATGGACGAAGGGGTGCTGGATAATCACTTCGCCGAAGTAGGGAGCCATTCCCACGACGTAGCGGTTGATCGCCTCCGGATGGATGAGGCCGGTGTAGACGGCCCGGGGACGACCATCGGGCTTCGGGAGGAGCTGCAGCAGATCCGTCTCAAGCGGCCAGAAGGCGGCGAACACACCGTAGAGCTCGGCGATCTTCTCGTCGGTCATCGCGCCTCGGACCTCATCCCAGGTCTTGCCTTCGTTGAACCCCGTGATGTCCATGATGGCGTTGAAGAGGGCCATGTTGCGCTCGCGGATGCTGAGCGCCGTCCAGCTTGGCCGAAGGTGGACCGGTCGCGTCGCGCAACAGAGGCGATAGGCGTATTCGGACCCGCACCCGCACGCATCGGTGGGCTGCCGGTCGGCCGCAACCTTGGTCAGCGCCTCGTGAGGTTTCTCGGTGCGACCGAATGCGTCCTGATAGAAGACCCGACCGTCCTCCATCTTGGCGAACATCTCTCCGCCGAAACCCCAGAGCTCGTCCTTGGGAGGCAGGAGAGGCTCACCCAACGCGCTCCATTCTGCGAGCACGTGATCCTCGGGGTAGAGCCAATCCTCCCGGCCCGCCGCCAGGTAGCGTCCCGCTCTGGCCTTCAGGATCGCGTTAATCTTGAGAACGTCCCGGCGCTCGAGCGATCGCGATCTGATGAAGGCGTCGGCCTTTACCATCGCCTGACGGAAGTTGCGAGCGAAGGTCCGCTTCTCCAGCGGCGCGACGCCGGGCTCCTGGGCGAACTCGAGGTTGGTCAGGATCAGGCAGAAGTCTCGGCTCAACGGGAAGAGGGTCTGAGTTCCCTTCAGCGCAATCGATGGATCATGAGGGTAGGCGTTCCGGGGGGCCGGCCGCGAGAAGGACCCAATCAAGTACCGCGCCCCGATCGGCGGCCCGGAACCAAGCTAGCTCCTCTCGACCGATGCTGTTGCCCAACACAAAACCCAATTCGTGGAAGGCAATTGAGGGTTCCAATAGGACCTGCATGGCCTGGCAGTACGCCATCAGGGCTACGGCGCTCCGTGTCGTCTTATCCCTAAGCTCGGCGTGGCCGTCACGCGCTACGCGGGCCATTCGCGAAACGAGATTTCTATCGGGCAGGACGACGGTATCGTAGCCTTGCTCGTCCTTGGCGTAGACGATCGCCTCCAGTTGCAACAGCCCTGCCGAAGGTGGAATGAAGCCTGGGGCGAGGATGCCAGCGGCCATCAACTCCACGCCGAGCGCTTCAACCTCGGCACGGGGAAAGCCCTCCTCGAACTGTACGACGTATTGCGTCGCCGCCTCCGCCATGCCTGACAGCTACCTCCGTTGGCGCGACTTCGCGCCCTTCGAGCCACCCCACACCACCGTAAGACGAAGTCTCACAGTCTTGGTGATCTGCAACGGCTAGTGTCGGTGGGCAAGATCCGCGAAGGGTCGTTTTCGCCGCTCACGGCCGGCGGCTGAAGGTCCGGTTCCTGGAGCGATCCCAACGTCTCCTCCTGGCGCGTTGCAGCCGTTGGCGACGACTTTTCCGCTGGTTTCTGGTAGCCTCTATCGCGTGCTGGAAATCGCTGCGATTTCCGTCGCTGTGGTGACCATATGGTGACCACGGGCATCGGCCAGGTTGGCAGATGTCAATTTTAATCAATGCTCTCAGGAGCTTATCGGCGCGGATAAGGCGGTTTCAGCTTCCTCTACTGGGACATCGAGTTGGAGCCTTAGGCGGTTGCGGTCAGATCCGCTCCAGCGGCAGGCGCATGCCCGCCACGATCAGGCAGGCCGCGTCGGCGACGGCGGCGATGCGCTGGTTCAGGCGGCCGGCTTCGTCGCGGAAGCGGCGGCCCAGTGGATTGTCGGGCACCAGGGACCAGCCGACTTCGTTGCTGACCACCCACAGCGTGGCGGGGCAGGCGGCCAGGGCTTGGGCTAGGTCGTCGACGGCGGCGGCCAGGTCGCGCTCGGCCAGCATCTGATTGCTGAGCCACAGCGTCAGGCAGTCGACGACGGCGATGTCCTCGGCTGACAAGGCGCGCACGGCCTCGGCCAGATCCAGCGGTGCCTCGATCTGGCGCCAGCCCTGGCCGCGTTCGGCCTGATGGCGGGCGATGCGGTCGCGCATCTCGTCGTCGAAGGCCTCGGCGGTGGCGATGAAGAGGGGCGGGCGGCCCGCCGCTTCGGCGGCCTGTTCGGCCTGCCTTTGAGCGTAGCTGCTCTTGCCGGAACGGGCGCCGCCGAGAACCAGCGTCAGGGTCATGCGTCGTCTCTCCGGTTGACCTGAACGGCGCGCGGTCCTATCGCCACGGTCGCGTCAGGTTCCCCGAAAGGGGATTGAAAGGGAACGGAGTGTGAAACTCCGGCTGTTCCCGCAACTGTAAGCGGCTAGCCCGCGCGTCATACGCCACTGGCGGTCCGGAAGGCCACGGCCTGAACGACTTCTGGGAAGGCGACGCGCACCGGCCTTGATCCGCGAGCCAGGAGACCTGCCTGTCGCCGTCGTTCTCCGTGCGGTCGGGATGTGCCGGGCGGTCGAGGCAACTCGTGTGACGACAGTCGTAAACCAGCCGCGTCAGCGGCCGCCTTCGCTCATCCGGGCGACGGGCGGTCCGGCGCGGCGTCGTCATATGGAGACCCGGAATGAACCGGACCGCATTCGCTACCCTGGCCGCCGCCAGCCTCCTGGCCGCCGCCCCCGCCTTCGCCGTCGAAACCGTCGATCAACAGGCCGCCGCCCCCGACGTGGCGGGCCGCGCCGGCGCCACCGCCGTCGAGGACGTGGTCGTCACCGCCAACCGTTCAGCACAACCGATCGAGCGCGTCGGCGCCTCGGTCGCCGTCCTGACCCAGGCCGCCATCGAGGCGCGCCAGACCCCGGTCGTGGTCGAGCTTCTGGCCCAGACGCCTGGCGTCAGCTTCACCCGCAACGGCGGGCCGGGCACGGCGACAACCCTGCGCATCCGCGGGGCGGAAGGCCACCACACCGTCGTCCTGATCGACGGGGTCAAGATGAACGATCCGTCCTCGACGCAGGGCGGAAGCAATTTCGGCAATCTGCTGATCGGCGACACGGCGCGCATCGAGGTGCTGCGCGGCGCCCAGTCGACCCTGTGGGGCAGCCAGGCCATCGGCGGCGTGGTCAACATCGTCACGGCCGAGCCGACTGAAGCCCTGCAGGGCAGCCTCGACGCCGAGGCCGGCGCGCGCGGCACGACCTATTTCCGCGGCGGGATCGGCGGCGCGGGCGAGCGCGTCAGCTGGCGCCTGGCGGCCAGCCGCTATGACACCGACGGCTTCTCGGCCTTCGCCAAGGGAACCGAGGACGACGGCTACACCAACACCGGCCTGTCGGGCCGCCTGAACGTCAAGGTGACGGACGCGGTCTCCCTGGACCTGCGCTCGGTCTGGTCCAGCGGCCGCAACGACTTCGACGCCTTCAACGGCGACAGCCGCGAATACGACAAAACTCAGGAGCTGGTCGCCTACGCCGGCCTGAACTTCGACCTGCTGGACGGCCGGTTCCGCAACCGCATCGGCTACGCCCACACCGACACGGATCGTCGCAACTTCAACCCGAACAACAAGGTCCAGACCCTGACCCTCGACGCCGAGGGCCAGAACCGTCGCTGGGAGTATCAGGGCGCCTTCGCCGTGAGCGAAGCGCTGAACGCGACCTTTGGGCTGGAACACGAGATGTCCGAGATGAAGACCCGGTCGCCTAGCGATTCCAAGCCGAATCCGGTCTTCGATCGCGGCGAGGCCGAACTGAACAGCGCCTATGGTCAGCTGCAGTGGACGGTGCTGGACGGCCTGACCCTGACCGGCGGCCTGCGCTATGACGATCACGCCCAGTATGGCGACAACCTGCTGGGCCAGGTCGCGGCGGCCTGGGCCCTGAACGAGGGCGGTACGGTGGTGCGCGCCAGCTGGGGCCAGGGCTTCCGCGCGCCGGGCCTGTATGAGCTGTACAGCGAGTACGGCAACCTGACGCTTCAGCCCGAAGAGTTCGACAGCTGGGAGATCGGCGTCGAGCAGCGCCTGTTCGACCGCGCCGTCGTCTCGGCGACCTACTTCAATCGCCAGGCAGACAATGAGATCCGCTACAACGGCTGCTCGACGCCCTCGACGGACCCGCTGTGCACCGTCAACGGCGCGGGCCGTTGGGGCTATTACCGCAACGTCCAGAAGACCGAGGCGCAAGGCGTCGAACTGGTCGGCCGCGTGGACGTGACGGAGCGTCTGAACGTCAGCGCCAACTACACCTGGACCGACGCCAAGAACGCCTCGGGCGCCACGGACGGCAAGCGTCTGACGCGCCGTCCCGAGCATATGGCGAACTTCGCCGCCGACTACGCCTTCGCCTTCGGTCTGAAGACGGGCGTGGCGGTGCGCTATGTCGGCGAGACGTTCAATGATGTTGAGAACAAGACGTCAGTCGACGCCTACACCCTGGTCGATCTGCGCGCCTCCTATCCGATCAATGACACCCTCGAAGTCTATGGTCGGATCGAGAACGCCTTCGACGAGGACTATCAGACGGTCCTGAACTACGGCGCGCCGGGCCGCGGCGTGTTCGGCGGCGTTCGCGTCCGGTTCTGATGTGATGAAGGACGCCGCGTTCCTGACGACGGCGACCCGGCACGGCGGCGGCCTGATGACGGCCGCCGCCGCCTATCCCGACGCGCCGCAGCCTTGGCTGGACCTGTCCACGGGGATCAATCCCGAGCCGTGGCGGGGACCGCGGGCGTCGGAGGAGGCGCTGAACCGCCTGCCTGATCCCGCCGCCCTGGCGGCGTTGGAGACGGTCGCCGCGGCCGCCTTCGGCGCTGCGCCTGAGCGGACGGCGGCGGTCGCGGGGGCCGAGGCGGCGATCCGTCTGCTGCCCCTGCTGCTGGGCGTGCGATCGGTCGAGGTCGTCGGCCCGACCTACGGCGCTCACGCCGAGGCCTGGCGGGCGGCGGGCGTGGCGACGCGCCTGATCGCGCCCGATCAGGCGGCGGCCTCGCAGGCGGGCGTGCTGGTCGTCGTCAATCCGAACAATCCCGACGGCCGCCTGATCCGGCGTGCCGATCTGATCGCCATGGCGCGGGCGCGGTCCAAGGCGGGGCGCTGGCTGGTGGCGGACGAGTCCTTCATCGAATGCGCGCCAGGCGACAGCGTGTCGGATCTGGCCGAGCCGGGGCTGATCGTCCTGCGCTCGTTCGGCAAATTCTATGGTCTGGCCGGGGTGCGGCTGGGCTTCATGCTGGCCGCGCCCGAGCTGATCCGGCGTCTGCGCGCGTTTCAGGGCGACTGGCCGGTCGGCGCGGACGCCCTGGCGCTGGGGCTGGGCGCCTACGCCGACGAGGCCTGGCGGCGCCGGACCGAGGCGGCCCTGGCCGAGCGGGCCGATCGGCTGGACGACCTGCTGGCGCGGGCGGGGTTCCAGATCATCGGCGGGACCAGTCTGTTTCGCATGACGCGCACGCCCCACGCCGCACGCTGGTTCCAGCACCTGTGCCGCGCGGGAATTTTGACCCGGCCGTTCGACCACACGCCCGACGCCCTGCGCTTCGGCGTTCCAGCCGAGCGCGACTTTCCCCGACTGCGACGCGCGCTGGAGGCCTTCGGATGAGGGCGAGCCGGCGACAGGCGTTGGCGGGCGTGGGGGCGATGCTGGTCGCCGGACCGGCTGCGGCCGACGCCGCCCCGCGCCGCGTGGTGTCGCTGAACGCCTGCCTCGACGCCATCCTGGTCCACGTCGCCGACCGGGGGCAGATCGCGGCCCTCAGCCACTATGCGCGTGAGCCGGTCGGCTCGACCATTTCCGAGGTGGCCAAGACCCTGCCCTTCACCTGGGAGACGGCGGAAGAGGTCATCGCCCTGCGCCCCGATCTGGTGCTGACCAGCCGTCACAGCGCCCTGGCCACCCGCAATGCCCTGGGCCGCCTGAACATTCAGACTGAACTGTTCTCGGTGCCCGACAGCGTGGCCGCCAGCCTGGACCAGGTGCGCGAGGTCGCCCGCCTGGTCGGTCGTCCGGCGCGGGGCCAGGCCCTGATCGCCCGCATTGAGGCCGCCATCGCCGCCGCCGCCCCGCCGCCCGGATCGGCGCCGCTGACGGCCCTGATCTACCAGCCCAACGGTTTCGCCGCCGGGCGCGGCACCCTGATGGACGAGATGATGACCCGCGCCGGGTTTCAGAACGTCGCCGGCCGCTACGGCCTGGGCAAATGGGGCAATGTCCCGGTCGAGCGCCTGCTGGCCGACCCGCCCCAGGTGCTGCTCAGCGGCGTGCCGGTGCGCGGCTCGCGGACCTGGGCCGACCGGGTGATGCGCCATCCGGCGCTGAAGTCCCTGTCCGGCCGGATGGTGCAGGCGCAACTGGAAGAGAAGCTGCTCTATTGCGGCGGGCCGGTGCTGATCCAGACCGCCGCCGCCCTGGCGCGCGCGCGCCGTACGGCGCTGGAGGCCCTGACATGACCCTGCCGCGTCCTCTGGTGATGATCGGGCTTCTGCTCCTGATCGTCGCCCTGTCCGTGGCCAGCATGAGCGCGGGCCGCGTCTGGATTCCGTGGAGCGAATGGGCGAGCCAGCGCGGCGATCCCGTCTGGGCCATATTGTTCGAGCTGCGCCTGCCGCGCACGGTGCTGGCCCTGATGGTCGGGGCGGTGCTGGGTCTGACCGGGGCGGCGTTGCAGGGCTACACCCGCAATCCTCTGGCCGATCCGGCGATCCTGGGCGTCTCGACCATGGCGGCGCTGGGGGCGGTGCTGACCTTCTATCTGGGCGCGGCGGCCAGCGCGCCGTGGGTGCTGCCGGTCGCGGCCATGATCGGGGCGGGGATCGGCGTGCTGTTGCTGCTGGCCTTGGCGGGGGCGACCAGCAGCGTCGTCACCTTCATCCTGGCCGGGGTGGTGATCCAGACCATGGCGGGGGCGGGGGTGGCCCTGGCGCTGAACCTGGCGCCCAATCCCTGGGCGGTGAACGAGATCGTCAACTGGCTGATGGGCTCGCTGGCCGACCGCAGCGTGGTCGAGCTGAGGCTGGCGGCGCCGGGCATGATCCTGGGCTGTCTGTTGCTGTTGACCCAAGGCCGGACGCTGGACGCCCTGACGCTGGGCGAGGCGGGGGCGCGGTCGTTAGGGGTGCGGCTGGACGTCGGGCGGATGATGCTGGCGCTGGGCGCGGCCCTGGCGGTCGGTTCGGCGGTGGCGGTGACGGGGTCGATCGGCTTCGTCGGCCTGATCGTGCCGCATCTGCTGCGGCCCCTGATCGGCGCCCGGCCCAGCGGCCTGTTGCTGCCCTCGGCCCTGGGCGGGGCGGCGTTGACGCTGGCGGCGGACATCCTGGTGCGGCTGACGCCCGCCTCGACCGAGATCAAGCTGGGCGTGGCCATGGCGGCCCTGGGCGGCCCCTTCTTTCTGGCCCTGCTGATCAGCATGAGAAGGAAGCTGGCATGAGCATCCTGAGCGCGGAGACCCTGTCCGTCCGACTGGGCGACAATGCGGTGCTGAACGGTGTCGACGCGGCCTTCGCGCCGGGGCTGGTGACGGCGGTCGTCGGACCGAACGGGGCGGGCAAGTCGACGCTGCTGGACTGCCTGGCGGCCCTGCGGACACCCGACGCGGGCCGGGTGACGCTGGACGGCCGAGCATTGCGCGACCTGCCTGCGCGCGCGCGTTCACGGCGCATCGCCTACCTGCCCCAGAACGCCGAGATCGCCTGGACGGTCGAGGGGCGGACCTTCGTCGGCCTGGGCCGCATGCCCTACGTCGGCGCCTGGGGCTTGAGGGCGGACGACCGCGCCGCCGTGGCCCGCGCCATGGCGGTGGCAGGGGTGGAGGCCTTCGCCGACCGCGTCGTCTCGACCCTGTCGGGCGGCGAGCGGGCGCGCGTGCTGATCGCCCGCGCCCTGGCCGGAGAGCCGCAATGGCTGCTGGCGGACGAGCCGCTGGCGGGCCTTGATCCGGGTCATGTGCTGGACGCCTGCGACCTGTTCCGGCGGCTGGCGGATGAAGAGGGGCGGGGCGTC
>NZ_DLNP01000008.1:78371-188029 GCF_002478355.1 Brevundimonas sp. UBA7507
GGATGAAGAGGGGCGGGGCGTCGTCCTGACCCTGCATGATCTGGACGCCGCCCTGCGCGTGGCGGATCGGGTGATCGTCCTGGCTGAGGGACGCGTGCTGGCCGACGCCGCCCCGGCCGAGGCCCTGTCGCCCGAGGTGCTCAAGACGGCGTACGGCGTCGAGGCGCGCACCCTGGACGGCGCGCGCGGCCCGGTGCTGGAGATGGTCGGCCGTGCCCGTTAGCAGCCTGCCCACGCCCTGGATCGTCGCGGGCGCCCTGCTGGTCGAGGGCGTCGTCGGCTGGCCCCGGCGCCTGTCGCATCCGGTGGCGTGGATCGGCGCCCTGATCGCCGTGCTGGAGCGGCGCTGGAACAGGGCGGAACGGCCGGAGCGGGCGCGCCGCATCCTGGGCGTCGTCACGGTCCTGACCCTGATCGCCGTCGCAGGCGGCGCGGGGTGGGGCGTGCAGGCGCTGGCCGCCGCCTCGTCCTTCTGGCCGGGGGTGGCGCTGCTGCTGGTCTGCGGCGCGACGGGGCTGGCGGCGCGCAGCCTGTTCGACCACGTCCGCGCGGTGGCTCGACCGCTGAAGGCAGGCGACCTGCCCGCCGCGCGTCTGGCGGTCGGCATGATCGTCGGCCGCGACGTCGAGGCGATGGACGAGAACGAGATCGCGACCGCCGCCCTGGAAAGCCTGGCCGAGAGCTTCTGCGACGGCGTGGTCGCGCCGGTCTTCTGGTTCGTGATCGGCGGCCTGCCGGGGCTGTTCATCTATAAGGCGGTCAACACCGCCGACAGCATGATCGGCCACAGGGAGCCGCGCTGGCGAGCCTTCGGCTGGGCCGCGGCGCGGACCGACGATGTGATGAACTGGATCCCGGCGCGGATCGCGGGCGCCCTGATCGCCCTGAGCGGCGCAGGCGGCTGGCGCATTATGTGGCGCGACGCGGGCGCGCACGCCTCGCCCAACGCCGGGTGGCCCGAGGCGGCGATGGCGGGCGCGCTGCGGGTTCGACTGGGCGGGCCGGTCCGCTATGACGGCGTCATGACCGACCGACCTGTCTTCGGCGACTGGGCGCCGCCGTCCGCCCATGATCTGAAACGCGGGCTGAAGGTTTACGGCGTCGCCTGCGCCCTGTTGCTGATGCTGCTGATCGGCGGGGGCTTCGCATGGCCGCGCTGATGATCCAGGGCTGCGGCTCGGACGTGGGCAAGTCGGTGCTGGTCGCCGGTCTGTGCCGCGTCTTCGCCAATCGCGGCCTGACAGTGCGGCCGTTCAAACCGCAGAACATGTCCAACAACGCCGCCGTCACTGCGCCCGATCCTGAGGGCCGCATCGGCGAGATCGGCCGCGCCCAGGCGCTTCAGGCTTTGGCCTGCCGCACCCCGGCGACCGTCGACATGAACCCTGTCCTGCTGAAGCCGCAGAGCGACACGGGCGCCCAGCTGGTCGTGCGCGGTCAGGTCGAAGGCGTGTGGCAGGCGGCGGGTTATCAGGACCGCAAGGCCGCCCTGCTGGACGTGGTGCTGGACAGCTTCCGCCGTCTTCAGGCCGAGGCCGACCTCGTGATCGTCGAGGGCGCGGGCAGTCCGGCCGAGACCAACCTGCGCGCCGGGGACATCGCCAACATGGGCTTCGCCCGCGCGGCGGACGTGCCGGTGGTGCTGGTCGGCGACATCGACCGGGGCCATGTGATCGCCTCCCTGGTCGGCGCCCATGCGGTGCTGGACGACGAAGACCGGGCGATGATCCGAGGCTTCATCATCAACAAGTTTCGCGGCGATCCGGCCCTGTTCGATCAGGGCCGGGCCGAGATCTCGCGGCGCACAGGCTGGGCGGATCTGGGCATGGCGCCTTGGCTGGCGGATGCGCGGTCGCTTCCCGCTGAGGACGCCGTGGTGCTGGAGCGGTCGGGCGGCGCGCGCGGGGGTAAGGTGCGGATCGCCGCGCCCATGCTGTCGCGCATCGCCAATTTCGACGACTTCGATCCGTTGCGGCATGAGCCGGGCGTCGACTTCGGCTTCGTGCCGCCGGGGCAGGCCCTGCCGGGCGATGCGGACCTGATCATCTTGCCGGGGACCAAGGCGACGTTGGCCGATCTGGCGTTTCTGCGGGCGCAGGGCTGGGACGTGGACATCGCCGCCCATGTGCGGCGCGGCGGGCGGGTGCTGGGCGTGTGCGGCGGCTATCAGATGTTGGGCCGCACGATCAGCGATCCTGACGGCGTCGAGGGCGTGGCGGGTTCGGCGCCGGGGCTGGGCCTGCTGGACGTCGAGACGGTGCTGGCGGGGGCCAAGACCCTGCGCCGGGTTGAGGGACGGCTGACGCCCTCGGGGGCGGCGGTTCAGGGCTATGAGATTCACATCGGCCGCACCGACGGGCCCGACACGGCGCGGCCGGTCGCCGTGATCGACGGAACGGCGCACGGCGCGCGCTCATGCGACGGGCGGATCGCGGGCCTCTATGTCCACGGCCTGTTCGACCGGGCCGAGGCGCGGGCGGCCCTGTTGGCGGAGGCCGGGGCCGCATCCGACGGCGTGGATCAGGGCGCGCGGGTGGATCAGGCGGTGGACCGCATCGCCGCCGTTCTGGAAACCCATTTCGACATTCCGGCGCTGGCCCGGATCGCAGGACTGACATGACCGAACTGACCGAGCTTTTCTCCGTTCCGCCGCTGGATCAGGGGCTGCGCGCGCCGCTGCGGCAGGCGCTGGACGGCAAGGCCAAGCCGGTCGGCGCCCTGGGGCGGATCGAGGATCTGGCCCTTACGCTGGGCCTGATCCAGCAGACTCTGCGTCCGACCGTGACCCAGCCGGTGCTGCTGGTCTTCGCCGGGGATCACGGGCTGACGCGCTCGGGCGTGGCGGCCTATCCGTCGGGCGTGACCGTGGCCATGGTCGACACCCTGCTGACGGGGCGGGCCAGCGCCAACGCCTTCGCCGGGGTCGTCGGGGCCGAGGTGCAGGTGATCGACGCGGGCGTCGCCGCCGACCTGTCGGACCGTGCGGGCCTGATCCACGCCAAGGTCGCGCCGGGTACGAAGGACGCCTCGGTCGAGCCCGCCATGACACGTGATCAGGCCGAGGCCGCCCTGTTGGAAGGCGCGGCCATGGCGCGGGCCGCCATCGACGAGGGCGCCGATGTGATCGCCCTGGGCGAAATGGGCATCGGCAACAGCGCTTCGGCGGCCCTGTTGATGCACCGGCTGGCGCCTGCGCCGCTGGCCGACTGCGTGGGGCAGGGGGCGGGGCATTCGCCCGAGGGCATGGCGCGCAAGCAGGCCGTGCTGGCCAGGGCCGCCGTCCGGTCGGGCGCGACGGCTCCGCTGGAGGTGTTGACCCAGTTCGGCGGCTTCGAGATCGCCATGATGGCCGGGGCCCTGCTCGGCGCGTCCAAGGCGGGCGTGCCCGTCGTCGTCGACGGCTTCATCGGTTCGGCGGCGGCCCTGCTGGCGATCCGGCTGGCGCCGAACGCCCGCGACTACTGCATCTTCGCCCACGCTTCGGCCGAGGCGGGGCATCGTCGGATGCTGGAGGCGGTGGAGGCGCAACCCCTGCTGGGCCTCGACATGCGGCTGGGCGAGGGGACGGGCGCGCTGCTGGCCGTGCCGCTGTTGAAGGCGGCCTGCGCCCTGCTGTCCGACGTGGCCGAGCTGAAGGACATATTGGAGGCCGCGCGATGATCGGGCGCGAGGGGCGGCTGTTCGTCTGCGCCCTGCAGTTCCTGACGCGCCTGCCGACGCCGTCGCTGCGCGATTTCCAGCCGGAGTGGATCCAGCAGAGCGCGCGCTGGTTCCCGCTGGTCGGGCAGGTGGTGGGGCTGATCGCGGCGGCCATCCTGTATGGCGCGGCGCAGGTGTGGAGCCCATGGATCGCGGCCCTGCTGGCCGTGGCGGCGGGCGTGGCGATGACCGGCGGCTTCCACGAGGACGGGCTGGCTGACACCGCCGACGGTCTGGGCGGCGGCCAGACGCGGGCGCGGCGGTTGGAGATCATGAAGGACAGCCGCCTCGGCTCATACGGCGCGCTGACGCTGGGGCTGACGCTGGCGCTGCGGGTTGCGGCGCTGGCGATGTTGGTCGCCGTCTCGCCGTGGATGGCGGCGGCGGCGCTGGTGGCCTCGCATGGCCTGGGCCGGGCGGCGGCGGTCGGGGCGATGGCGCTTATGCCCTATGGCGGCGACCCCGGAATGGCCAAGGAGGGCAGGCCGGACCGGGCCTCGATCGCGGGACTGGCGGTGGCCGTGCTGGTCGCCCTGTGGCCGCTGGCCCTGCTGCCGGTCGCGGCGGGCGTGGTCGGCGTGGCGGCGGGCCTGGTCGTCGGCGCAGTCCCGGCGTGGCAGGCGCAGCGGCTGATCGGCGGACGCACCGGCGATGTGCTGGGCGCGGTCGAACAGATGTTCGAGGTCGGCTTCCTGCTGGCCGTCGCCGGCGTTCTGGCGGCATGAGGTTGATCGTCTCGCCCCTGCCGCAGGTCGAGCGGCTGCTGGCCGAGCACCGGCCGTCGCATCTGGTGACGCTGGCCTCGCCGGAGGCGGAAGCGGCCTTTGACGCCGAGCATCGGCTGGACCTGCGCTTTAACGACATCGCCGCCCCGCGCGAGGGTCTGGTCGCGCCGTCGCTCGAACACGTCGAGGCCCTGATAGAGTTTGCGCAGGGATGGACCGGCGCACGGCCCATGTTGATCCATTGCTGGGCGGGGATCAGCCGCTCGACGGCGGCGGCCTATGTTATCGCCTGCGCCCACACGACGCCGGGGCGCGAGGCCGCGTGGGCCGCGCGTCTGCGAGACGCCGCGCCGACCGCTACGCCCAACCCTCTGATCGTCGCCCACGCCGACCGCCTGCTGGATCGCGACGGCGCCATGATCCGCGCCGCCCACGCCATCGGCCGGGGCGTCGAGACCGACTGGGGCGCGCCCTTTGAACTGGACCTGACCGCCGAAGGAGACGGCCGCCGATGAGCGATCCGCACGACGCCGAACTGAACGCCCGCCACGCCGAGAAGATGAAGCGCATCCAGGCCGCCCGCGCCCGGATGATGCAGTCCAAGACGGTCGAGCGCGGCCTGGTCATCGTCCACACCGGGACGGGCAAGGGCAAGTCGACGGCGGCCATGGGCATGGTCTGCCGCATGATCGGCCACGGGATGAAGACCTCCATCATCCAGTTCATCAAGGGGGCGATGGAGACGGGCGAGCAGACCCTGTTCGACAGCTTTCCCGACCTGGTCGAGATGCGGCCGATGGGCGAGGGCTTCACCTGGGACACCCAGGACCGCGCCGCCGACATCGCCAATGTCCGTTGCGCCTGGGAGGCCGCCAAGGCCCGCATCATGGACCCGGAATGGAAGATGGTCGTCTGCGACGAACTGAACATCGCCCTGCGCTACGACTACCTGCCGGTCGAGGAGGTGCTGGAGGTTCTGGCCGCTCGCCCGGCCGACACCCACGTCGTCATCACCGGCCGCAACGCCCCGGACGCCCTGATCGCGGCGGCGGATCTCGTCACCGACATGCAGATGGTCAAGCACCCATTCCGCAGCGGGGTGAAGGCCCAGGCCGGGGTGGAGTTCTGATGACAGAGGCGACGGCGCGACTGGTCGTCTGCACCACCTGCCGTCTGTCGCCGGACGAGCCCGTGGATGCGGACGGCGTCTCGGGCGGGCGGTTGCTGCTTCAGGCCGTGGCGGCGGCGGCTGAACGCGCGCCCGAGCTGCGTGTCGAGGAGCAGGCCTGCCTGTGGGCCTGCCGCAGCCATTGCACGGTCTATCTGGCCCAGGGCGGCAAGCCCGGCTACCTGGCCGGAACCTTCGCCCCGACGGCCGAGGCGGCCGAGGCCATCGTCGACTTCGCGCGCCGCTACGCCGCCAGCCCGGACGGCGCCGTGCCCTATCGCGACTGGCCCGAGGGGATAAAAGGGCATTTCATCGCCCGCCTGCCCCAGGACGCCTGATTTAGCACGCTTGACCTTCCCTTGATGGGAAGGTTTACAGGTGTCGTCGTCAAAGGTTTACGAGGACGACGTCATGGCCGCCGAAGGCTTGAGAACACTGGATCTGCCCGTCCTGGGCATGACCTGCGCCAGCTGCGTGGGGCGCGTCGAAAAGGCCATCCGCGCCGTGCCGGGCGTGACGGAGGCCCAGGTCAATCTGGCCGCCGAGCGGGCGCAGGTGTCCCTGTCGCCCGACGGTTCAGCCGCCGCCGTCGCGGCCGCCATCAAGAGCGCCGGCTATGAGCCGATGGAGGAAGAGGTCGTCTATCCCGTGCGGGAGATGACCTGCGCCTCCTGTGTCGGCCGGGTCGAAAAGGCGCTGGCCGCCGTGCCGGGCGTGCTGTCGGCCAGCGTCAATCTGGCGACCGAGCGGGCGACGGTGCGCTTCCTGTCGGGGGCGACGACGTTCCAGGATCTGGCCGCCGCCGTCGAACAGGCCGGCTATGTGCTGGAGGCGCCCGAGGACGCCGGGCCGGACGCCAGCGACCGCGAACAGGCCGCCCGCGACGCCGAGATCAAGAAGCTGGCCCGCGCCGTGCTGATCGCGGGCGCGGCGACCCTGCCGCTGTTCGTGCTGGAGATGGGCTCGCACTTCGTGCCGGGGATGCACCACTGGGTCAATGAGACCATCGGCGCCTTCAACTGGAAGGTCATCAGCTTCGTGCTGGCGACCTTCGTGCTGTTCGTGCCGGGGATCATCTTCTACCGCAAGGGCGTGCCCGCCCTGCTGCGCTGGGCGCCGGACATGAACTCCCTCGTGGTGTTGGGCGCGACGGCGGCCTGGGCCTTCTCGACTGTGGCGACCTTCGCGCCGCAGTGGCTTCCTGCGGGCACGGCCAACATCTATTTCGAGGCGGCGGCGGTGATCGTCACCCTGATCCTGGTCGGGCGCTGGATCGAGGCGCGCGCCAAGGGCCGCACCGGCCAGGCGATCCGACGCCTGATGTCGCTTCAGGCCAAGACCGCGCGCGTGGTGCGCGACGGCGTCGAGCAGGACGTGGCCGTTGATGCGGTCAGGGTCGGCGACGTGGTCGTGGTGCGTCCTGGCGAGCGGGTGCCGGTCGATGGCGTGGTCACGGACGGGGCCTCCTTTGTCGATGAATCCATGCTGACGGGCGAGCCGATCCCGGTCGAGAAGACCGCCGGCGCCGACGTCACGGGCGGCACGCTGAACACCACGGGCGCCTTCCGTTTCGAGGCGCGTCAGGTCGGCTCGCAGACCGTGCTGGCCCAGATCGTCAAGATGGTCGAGGCCGCCCAAGGGGCCAAGCTGCCGATCCAGGCGCTGGTGGACAAGGTGACGGGCTGGTTCGTGCCCGCCGTCATGGCCATCGCGGCCCTGACGTTCGCCGTATGGTTCCTGTTTGGGCCGGACCCGGCCTTGGGCATGGCCCTGGTCGCGACCGTGGCCGTGCTGATCATCGCCTGCCCGTGCGCCATGGGCCTGGCGACGCCGACCTCCATCATGGTGGGCGTGGGCCGCGCGGCGGAACTGGGCGTGCTGTTCCGCAAGGGCGAGGCGCTTCAGGCCCTGCAGGGTGTGGACGTCGTCGCCTTCGACAAGACCGGCACCCTGACCGAAGGCAAGCCGACGCTGACCGATCTGGTCACGGCCGAGGGCTTTGATGAGACGACGGTGCTGGCCCAGGTGGCGGCGCTGGAGATCCGTTCCGAGCACCCGGTGGCCCGCGCCCTGGTCGCCGCCGCCGAGGCGCGCGGCGTGACGTTGGCCCGGCCGCAGGACTTCGCCTCCATCCCCGGCAAGGGGGTGACGGGTCTGGTCGAGGGCGCGCGCGTCGCCGTCGGCGCCGACCGCTACATGGCCGAGTTGGGCTGCGACGTGGCCGTGTTCGCCGAGGCGGCGGCCCGTCTGGGCGACGAGGGCAAGACGCCGCTCTACGCCGCCGTGGATGGTCGATTGGCCGCCATCATCGCCGTGGCCGATCCGGTCAAGGCGACGACGGCCGAGGCCATCGCCGCCCTGCACGAACTGGGGCTGAAGGTGGCGGTCATCAGCGGCGACAATCGCCGCACCGCCGCCGCCGTGGCGCGCCGTCTGGGCATCGATGAAGTCCACGCCGAGGTCATGCCGGACGGCAAGGTGGCGGTGATCGAGGCGCTGAAGGCGGGCGGGCGCAGGGTCGCCTTCGTCGGCGACGGGGTGAACGACGCCCCGGCCCTGGCGGCGGCGGACGTGGGTCTGGCGGTCGGCGGCGGCTCGGACGTGGCGATCGAGAGCGCGGACGTGGTCCTGACGGGCGGCGACCTGCGCGGCGCGGTCAGCGCCATCGGCCTGTCCCGAGCGACGATGAACAACATCCGCCAGAACCTGGCCTGGGCCTTCGGCTACAACGTGCTGCTGATCCCGGTCGCGGCGGGGGTGCTCTATCCGGTCTTCGGCCTGATGCTGTCGCCCATGCTGGCGGCGGGAGCGATGGCCCTGTCCAGCGTCAGCGTGGTGCTGAACGCCCTGCGTCTGCGGGCCTTCAAACCCCATATCGGTTCGAACAGCGTGAAGGGAGCCGCGTGATGAACATCGGCAAGGCTGCACAGGCGACCGGGGTCACGGCCAAGATGATCCGCTACTATGAGGCGCAAGGGCTGATCCGCCCGGCGGATCGGACTGACGGCAACTATCGTGATTTCAGCGAGCGCGACCTGAACGACCTGCGCTTCATCCGACGGGCGCGGGGGCTGGGGTTCTCGATCGAAGAGATCAGCCGCCTGCTGTCGCTATGGCGCGATAACTCGCGGCCCAGCCGCGAGGTCAAGGCGATGGCCCAGAAGCACCTGGTCGACCTGGACGCGCGCATTCTCGAGATGCGCGAGATGGCCGACACCCTGCGTCATCTGGCCAATTGCTGCGCCGGGGACGAACGGCCGGACTGCCCGATCCTGTCCGACCTGGCGGGCGATACGTCGCAGGACGCGGCCGGTGCGACCGCTTGACCTTCCTATGACGGCAAGGGGTCCAATGAACCGTCGCGTATCCAGAAAAGGAGCATCGTCATGATCTCGCTCAACATCCCGAAAATCCGCTGCGGCGGTTGCGTCGCCTCGGTCGAGAAGGCCGTCCTGTCCGTCGATCCGGCGGCCAGGATCACGGCCGATATTCCGGCGCGCCGGGTCGAGGTCGAGACGACGGCGTCCCCGCAATCCCTGGCCGACGCCCTGGCGGCGGCCGGTTATCCCGTCCAGGAGAACTGAAGATGAAGATGCCTGTTAAGCTGGCGGCGATCGCTGTCGGGGCCGTGGCCGTCGGCGGCGGCGTATTTCTGGCCGAGGGCTTCGCCCGGCCCGCCGAGGCGGCCGAGATGACCGTCTACAAGAGTGATTCCTGCGGCTGCTGCGGCGGTTGGGTCGAGCATATCCGGCGTTCGGGTATCGAGGTGAATGTGATCGCGACCGATGACCTGGCGCCGGTCAAGCAGCGGCTGGGCGTACCGCAGTCGCTGTGGAGCTGCCATACGGCCGTGATCGACGGCAAGGTGATCGAGGGCCATGTCCCGGCGGCGGGCGTGAAGGCTTTTCTGAAGAAGCCCGGTCAGGCGCGGGGCATCGGCGTGGGCGGCATGCCGACCGGCTCGCCCGGCATGGAGGCGCCCGGTTATGCGCCCGAACGCTATGACGTCATGAGCTTCGGTGAGGGCGCGCCGGCGCGTTTCATGACCTTCGTCGGCGCTGATCCGGCCTGACCTCGGTTCTGAGCCGAAGACGACGACGGCGGCGCCCCCTGCGGGGACGCCGCCGTTTTTCGTTCCGGCCGGGGCATGAGGCCGGAACGAAAGCCTTCGGCCGTTAGGCCAGCACCATGATGGCGACGCGGCGGTTCTGGGCGCGGCCTTCACGGGTGTTGTTGGGAGCCACCGGCTTGGCGGCGCCATAGGAGATGGTCGCCATACGGTTCAGGGCGATGCCCTGATCGCTCAGGAAACGACGCACCGCTTCAGCGCGCTCCTGGCCCAGACGCTCGTTGATCTGGTCGGTGCCGGTCGAATCGGTGTGGCCCTGGATCTCCAGATAGACGTTGGCGTTTTCGGCGCGCAGGCGCTGGACCAGTTCGGTCAGGCGCTGCTCGGCTTCCGGCGACAGCTCGGTGTGGTTGACCGGGAACTTCACCGAGTCATCCGACAGCACGACCTCGTACAGGAACTTGCCTTGGGCCAGTTTGTGCGCGGCGTTGGCGCGGGCCAGGGCTTCGCCCGCCGTGCCTTCGACCTGGGTCAGGTGGGCGTCGACGCCGTCGACGCGCTCATTCACGACCTGCACGTTGTCGCGGACGAACCGGTGGCTGGCGCAGCCGCTGACGGCGATGCCGAGAACGGCGACGGCGCCGATGACAGCGGTCCTAGATGCCAATTTGATCAAATTCAGTCTCCTTCGTGCCCGGCCCAACTCCGGGGGATGTTACGCGCCGCACCGGTGTCGGTTGCAAAACGGCGGAGCAAAGACGCGCGAAGAAGTGAAAAGGTTCAGCTTGACTGTAAAAAAATTTCAACAATCGACGTTTTTGCTGTTCTGCGCCGATTTATGGTCTGGCTTGTTGTCGCCATTTTCCTGACGTGCTGGGATGGTCATTGTCGAATATCAAAGGGCGAGGAGAATCTATTGATAGCTTTGGTGTTTGCGGCCGTCGACAACTATCAGGCCCATGACGGCAAGGCTTGGGGCGCCTTTAGGTGAAGGCGGGGCCTCGTCGCCGTCGGAACAAGGTCGGCCCGATCCTGGGCAGCCTGATCGCGCACGGTTTGATCCTGGCGCTGATCATTGCTGCGCCGGTTGAACGACGGCCGCCGGCTCCGGTTCCGCCGGCAGTCGAGGTGATGCTGGTCGAGCCGCCTCCTCCTCCGCCGCCGCCGCCTTCAGAACCTGCGCCGGGCGACGCGCCTGCGGGCGGCTCGGAGCCTGCGCCCGCGCCCAAGCCGGAACCGGCGCCCGCCGCGCCTGCGCCTGTTCCCGCCCAGACGCCAGAGAGGGCGCGCCGCACCGCGCCGACGCCGCCGACCCCGCGGCCCAGCCGTCCGACGCCGCGCCAGGCTCCGGTCGAGCCCCTGCCCATCTCCGCGCCGGAGCCCAGCGTCTCCTTCGTCCTGCTGGGCGAGGGGGCTCTGAGCGGCGCCCTGACCGCAGGACAAGGCTCAGGCGGGGGCGGCGGCGCAGGGGCGGGCGTCGGCGGCGGCAGCGGCGGCGGGTCCGGTTCAGGCGTGGGGGGCGGCTCAGGCCAGGGATGCGACATGGTCAAGCGCATCCAGGACGCCCTGCGTAACGACGCGCGCATCAACGCCGCCATCGGCCAGGCCTATCGCACCTCCGGCGCCTCGGGCCGCGCCATCCTGATGTGGAACGGCGACTGGCTGCAAAGTCCCGGCGAGGAGGGCAAGGGTCTGGCCGGGGTGCGTCAGGCCATCGCCGTGACAGTCGGTTTTTCGTCGCGCGCCTGCAAGGCCGAGACGGTCAACGGCTATGTGCTGCTGACGCTCAGCGACCAGCCCGGCGCGCCGCGCGTGGCGCTGGGCGGCGGGCGCTGGCGCTGGTCCGACCTGCTGTCGCTCTAGGCGCCGAAGCCCAGGCCCAAGGGGCCATAGAGCCAGGTCAGCCAGGCTCCGACGGCCAGGAAGACGCCGAACGGCAGGCGGTCGGTGGAGGCGACGGGGCGACGCAGCACAAGCTTGGCCGCCACAAGGCTGAGGCCGGTCAGCGACGCCCACAGCAGCACGCTGGGCAGACCCATCCACCCGACCCAGGCGCCGATCGCGCCCAGCAGGAAGGGGTCGCCCCCGCCCAGACCGTCGCGTCCGCGCAGTCGCTTGTAGAGGAAGGCCAGCAGCCACAGTCCGCCGAAACCGGCGGCCGCCCCGATCAGGGGCGTCTTCAGGGGCACGATCAGCGACCATTGCAGCCCGCTCTGCACATTCGCCGGGTCCAGGGCCACAGCGGCGAACAGGCCGCTGAGGAACAGGGGCAGGGTCAGGGCGTCGGGCAGCCAGAAATGCTCGGCGTCGATCACGGCGATCAACAGAAGCTGCCAGCCCAGCACGGCCCCGGCCAGGGCCCAGGCCGGATCGGGAAAGCACAGGGCCGCCCAGACGCCGACGGCGCCGGACGCCAGCTCGATCAAGGGATAGCGCAGGGGAATGACGGCGCCGCAGTCGCCGCACTTGCCGCGTGACAGCGCCCAACTGACCACCGGGATCATCCGCCAGGGCTTGAGCGGACGCCCGCAGCCGCCGCACCGCGACCGGCTGACCACGATGTCCTCGCCGCGCGGCAGGCGCAGGCTGACAAGTCCCAGGAAGCTGCCGACGATCAGTCCCAGTCCGCCCATCAGAAGCGCCAGCAACATAGAAGTCGGTTCCCCCGTTTGAATGATCCCCTAATGCGACGCCGGATCGAAGGGACGCAATCAAAATGCCGCCTCGCGCGCGAGTTGTGTCGCGCGGTGGCGACACTGAAGGCGGATCGGCCCCTGAGTAATAGCGTAGGGCTGGACGTCAGACGGGTCTGCTGGATAGTGACATTGTTGTGAGAAACCTTTCGCCCATCGACAGCCTGACGCCGCGCGAACTTGAAGTTTTGCGCCTCGCCGCCGGCCGTTTGGGCGACAAGGAGATCGCGCAGCAGTTGAACCTCTCGCCTCGGACGGTTCAGAACCACCTGCACCGAGCCTATGAAAAGCTGGGCGTCTCCAACCGGATTCAGGCGGCGCGGCTCCTGAGTGATCATTACTCAGGGGAATCAATCCCACTGTCGTCGCCCCCCGCCGTATCGTCAGAAAGAGGCGTCCTTGCAGGTTCCGCGGAACATGTCGGGGACGGGAAAACGCCGTGGCCGACACCCTTCTTTCGGTCATATGCGAGTCTCAGAGCTTGGCGGAGGCCTCGAAAGATCGGAGGCTCGGTCTTGTGGCTGATCTTGGGGTGGGCTTTCGCCTGGATCCTGATCGCCGTGGTCGCCGCCTCTTTGGTGCTTCCCGTCCTGGAGATGATCCACAGCCTGCGCTGACGCTTCAAATAAGGCGAAGGAGCGCGTGAATGATGGGAAATAGCGGCTAGGCGCCTGGATAGGCCGGCCTGCGGGAGGCGTTGATGGACTTGGTTCAGTTGGCTTTGCTGTTCCTCGGTTTCGCGGGGCTGGGCCTGCTGTTGTGGCGAGGCGGTCCTGGCGACCGTGCGGCCGCCGCCGTCATGCTGATGACCGTAGCCGCCTCCTATGCCGTCGAGGATCTGACATGGAACGGGCTCTACTTCGGTCTGATGATCGTCGACAGCCTGGCCTTCGTGGCGCTGTGGCTGATTGCAGAGCGTGCGGGTCGCTGGTGGATTGTTTTGGCGTCTGCGTTTCAGCTTGTGGGTGTTCTGGCCTACTGCGCCCCGCTCCTGTCGTCGGAGCCTCTGGCATGGGCGCTGTTCACGCTGATCTGGGGGCTGTGGTTCCTGATCGTGCTCACATTATTTTTTGGCGTCTGGGAGGTCGAGGCCGACCGGCGCTACGCCCTGGGGGGGCGAGATGGCTCAACACTGGACGATGGAGGCCGCGCGCGCGCTGCTCCGTCAATGGAATGACAATCGGCTGGAGGCCTCCGTTCGTGAAGGAGGGCTGACGGTTGAATTGGGCGCGCTTGAGGTCTGGCTTCTGGAGCAGCGGCCGGAGACCCTGGCCGAAGCCGAGCGTCTTCTGGATCTGATCACGTCGCATCAGAGCGGCGGCGGCCGGGGCCTGGAGCAGCTCTGCCGGGTCGGCGGCGCGGTCCGCAATGACGTTGATTTCCACCGCAGCCGGGTGGAGCACAGCTTCGCTCCGCGCGCTTCGGGACCGCTGGCCGGGCGGGCCTGAAAGTCATCGTTTGATGATCGTCGGCCGGGGTTCCGCCCCGCCGACGGGGCTGTTACATCCGCTGACAGTCCGCGACGAAGCCTTGCGCCGTCGCTCCGCAAAGCGGTTTTTCCTCCCATGATTTCTGCTGTTCGCGCCGCGTCCCTCGCGTCCGCCTCCTTGTCCGTGCTCGCTTTCGCCGCGCCCGTCATGGCCGAGGCGGCCATTGACGAAGGACCGACCCAGGTGTCCGAGATCGTGGTGACGGCTGAACGGCGCGAGGCGCCCTTGGCGGCCACGCCCCTGTCGCTGACGGTGGCGAGCCAGCCTCTGCTGGACGGCGTCGGCGTGCGCGACATCAAGGATCTGCAGATCCTGGCGCCGGGCCTGATCGTGGCCTCGACCTCGAACCAGACTTTCACCACCGCCCGCATCCGCGGCGTCGGCACAGTGGGCGACAATCCGGGCGTCGAAAGCTCGGTCGGCGTCATGATCGACGGCGTCTATCGTCCCCGCAACGGCGCCGCCCTGGGCGATCTGGGCGAGGTCGAGCGCATTGAGGTGCTGAAGGGGCCGCAGGCGACCCTGTTCGGCAAGAACACCTCGGCGGGCGTCATCAACGTCGTCACCGCAGCGCCGTCGTTCGATACGCGCATGGCGGGCGAGGCGACCTTCGGCGACTATGGAACGCACGGCGGCTCCGTCTCCCTGACCGGCCCGATCGTGGACGAGGTTCTGGCCGGGCGGCTGTATGTCGCCGCGCGTCGTCGCGACGGCCTCTATGACGTGAAGACCGGGGAGGGGCCGCGCACCTCGACCGACGATCAGACCGAGAATTACGACACCGTGCGCGGTCAGTTGCTGTGGCGCGCCACGCCGAACCTGACCGCCCGCCTGACCGCCGACTGGACCGAGCGGGACGAGCGTTGCTGCGTCGGCGTGCAACTGGTCACGGGCGCCACCGCGCCTCTGCTGGCGACCTTTGCGCCCGACGGCGGCGTGGCGGCGACGCCGAAGCCGTGGGATCGCACAGCCTATTCCAACCGCGACACCAACACCCGCATCCGCGACAAGGGCCTGGCCCTGCACCTGAGCGCCGACCTGGGCTGGGCGACGTTGGAGAGCACCTCGGCGGTGCGCGACTGGCGCGGCGTCATCAGCCAGGACTGGGATTTCACCTCGGCCGATCTGGCCTATCGCCCGGACGACGGCAGCTGGTCGAACCGCTTCCGCATCCTGACGCAGGAGTTCCGCCTGTCGGGCCAGAACGGAAAGCTGGACTGGTCGGCCGGCGCCTTCTTCGCCGATGAGAAGCTGACCCGTCGCGACAGCCTGTTCTACGGCGCCGACTACGAAGGCTACGTCAGCCGCCTGCTGTCGCGCTCGGCGTCGAACCCGCTGGGCGACCCGGCCTTCGTGTCCGGCATCACGGGGCTTCCCGTCGGCGCGAGCTTCGTCGAGGGCGAGGGCCAGCTGGACCGCTATTGGCAGACGGCCCGCAGCGCCGCCCTGTTCGGCCAGGTCTCCTACGCCGTGACCGACCGCCTGACCCTGACCGGGGGGCTGCGCCGCACCCATGAGACGAAGGAGATGACGGCCGCCTATCACAACACCGACGGCGGCCGCGCCTGCGCGGCGGCGCTGGCCAACGGCGTCAGCAACGTCATGCTCTGTCTGCCGTGGTCGAATCCGGCCTTCAACGGCCTGAGCCAGTCCGAGACGGTCAAGGACGAGGCCTGGACCGGCATGGCCCGCGCCGAGTTCAAGGCGACCGAAGGAACGCGCCTCTACGCCTCCTGGTCACGGGGCCGCAAGAACGGCGGTTTCAACCTGGATCGCGGGCAGACCAATCTGGTCCCCGACGCCTCGCGCGCCTTCCCGGCGGAAAGCGCCGACGCCTTCGAGGCGGGGGTGAAGAGCGTGATGCTGGATCGGCGCCTGCTGGTCTCGGCCGCCGCCTTCCGCCAGACCTATGACGACTTCCAGCTGAACACCTTCCTGGGCACGACCTTCCTGGTCCGCTCCATCCCCGAGGTGCGGGCCAAGGGCGTCGAGGCGGACTTCATGTTCCTGCCGTTCGAGGGGCTGTCGCTGCAGGGCGGCCTGACCTACGCCCAGACGGAATACGGCGACGACGCCGTGCCGGGCTTGCCGCTGCTGGCGGGCAGGCGGATGAATTTCGCGCCGTTGTGGAGCGGGTCTCTGGCCGGAACCTATGAACGGCCGGTGGCGGCGGGGCTGACGGGCCGCGTCACCCTGGCGGCCAAATATTCGTCGGAATACAACACCGGCTCGGACCTGGACCCGGCCAAGAGCCAGCCCGGCTTCTGGCTGGTCGACGGCCGCGTCGCCCTGGCCAAAAACGATTCTGGCGACGACGCCTGGAGCGTGGAGTTGTGGGGCCGCAACCTGTTCGATCAGGACTATCGTCAGGTGGCCTTCGGCGCGCCGTTCCAGACGGGCACGCTGGGCTCCTTCCTGGGGGCGCCGCGCACGGTGGGCGTGACCCTGCGGATCATGCGCTGATGGTGGGCGAGGGGAGCAGGCGGGAGACCGCCCGCTCCCCCCTTCCACTGATGCAAAATGGCCTCCACCTGACGGCATATTGCGTCTGCGAAAGCCCCCGAGGGCGGCAAGCCTTGACTTGAGACCCGCGTGTCCCAGATAGGCGGGATCAGAGGACGACCTCTCCCATCTTGGGCATGACGCTGGGACGACCCGGCACGCCATGCAAGGGAGTACGTCATGGCCTGGATCTTCCTTCTTCTCGCCGGTCTGTTCGAGATCGTCTGGGCCTTCCTGATGAAGGCCTCCGAGGGCTTCACCAAGCCCTGGCCGACGATCGGCACCATCGGCTTCATGATCGTCAGCTTCGGCCTGTTGTCGATCTCGATGAAGACCCTGCCGCTGGGCACCGCCTATGTGATCTGGACCGGCATCGGCGCCGTCGGGGCCTTCGTGGTCGGCATCGCCGTGCTGGGCGAGCCCGTCACGCCGATGCGCGTCATCGGCGCCGTGCTGATCGTCAGCGGCCTGGTTGTGCTGAAGCTCGCCTCCAGCCATTAATCACGGCGACAGCCTCGGAGCTTCGCCATGGAACTGATCGTCGGACCGCGCCTCTTCTCCACCTGGTCCCTGCGGCCGTGGCTGGTGTTGAGGCGCGCGGGCGCCGTCTTCGACACGCGCGAGGTCTGGTATCGCTCCGAGGCTGAAAAGGCTGAACTGCGGCGCCTGTCGCCCTCGGGCTTCGTGCCGCTGCTGAAGGTCGAGGGCGAGACGATCTGGGACACCCTGTCCATCAGCGAATGGGCGGCCGAACGCTATCCCGAGGCGCATCTATGGCCGGTCGATCCGATCGCGCGCGCCCTGGCCCGTTCGGCGACGGCCGAGATGCACTCCGGCTTCCACGCCCTGCGCGACCTGTGCGGCATGGGGCCGGATCATCCGATGGCCGGGGATGCGCGCAGCCCGGCGCCGTCCGATCCGGGCCTGGACCGCGACCTGGCGCGTCTGGTCGTGCTGTGGACGCAGATGCGTGAACGCTTCGGCGCGGGCGGGCCGTGGCTGTTCGGCGACTGGTCGATCGCCGACGCCTTCTTCACCCCGGTGGCGGCGCGGGTGCGCCACTATCAGATCGACCTGTCGGCCCACGG
The DNA here is from genome assembly GCF_002478355.1 of Brevundimonas sp. UBA7507. Lineage (NCBI taxonomy): Bacteria > Pseudomonadati > Pseudomonadota > Alphaproteobacteria > Caulobacterales > Caulobacteraceae > Brevundimonas > Brevundimonas sp. UBA7507. Next base: position 95,806 of record NZ_DLNP01000008.1, read on the forward strand.
CGACGACGGGACGGCCGCGGCCTATGTCGCCGCCCTTCTGGCCCAGCCGCACTTCCGCGAGTGGGAGGCGGCGGCGCTGTCATCTAACGTTGATTAACCGATCCTGAGAACGCGGGTTTAAGAGAGCGTCCCTATAGTCCAGCTTGTTCTCGGAGGGGCGGAGCCATGCGTACGATCAGCAGGAACACCGACTGGGGCCGCACGGCCAGAGGCTACGCCCTGGCGGCGGTGGTCATGGCCCTGGTGTGGACGTCGCTTCTGACCCTGATGGTCTGAGGCTTCAGCCCTAACCGCGCCTCAACGCGATCCGCCGCCCAGCACGGCCTCGGCCACCTGCAAGGGGGCGGGAGGCGGCGCGACGTAATCCAGGCGGATCGGCACGGCGCGCGCGCCCGAAGCCACGGCGTCCAGCGTCTTCACCGGCCCGCCCATCATGCGCTGATAGATCCAGTAGGCCGCGACGACTTTCTCGACGTATTCGCGCGCCTGAGGCACGTCGATGGTCTCGATCAGCAGCAGGGGATCGGCGTCGGCGCCCAGCTTGCGGATCGCCGCCAGCATCGGCCCCGGCCCGGCGTTGTAGGAGGCCACCGCCTTCAGCAGGTCGCCTTGGAAGGACTCGATCTGGAACAGGCGGTTCACATAGTCCTGGCCCAGCTTCATGTTCACCGCCGGGTCCAGCAGGCGCTGGGGCGTGCGGACATAGCCCTGGTCGCCGGTCATGTGGGCGGCCGTGGTCGGCATGACCTGCATCAGCCCATAGGCGCCGGCGCCGGAACGGGCGTTGGCGTTGAAGTCCGTCTCCTTGCGCGCGATGGCGTAGACGAGGGCCTTCTCGATGGTGAAGCCGCCCATGGGCTGCAGGTCCGGCATCGGATAGCGGACGGCGTCGATGCGGCTGGCCTCGGACTGGGCGGCGCGGCCGGGCGCGACCAGGCGGTAGAGGCCAGCCCACATCTGGCGCGCGGCGCTGTCGCCGCTGGCGGCGCGCAGGCCGTTGCGAGCGGCCAGTTCGGCGTCGTTGCGGCGGCCGACCTCGTACAGGGCGACGGTGCGGCGGGCGTCCTCGTCCGAGCGGATGAAGGCGTTGAGCGCGCGCGCATCCACGCCGATCGGCTCGGGCGTGAATGAGGCGCGTTGCAGCGTCGCCTCATAGGGACGCGGCCCCTGGTTCTCGATCACCGGCTCCTCGCCCAGCTGACGCAGGGCGATCTGGCCGTAGAAGGTGGCCGGCCAGCGCGCGGCCTGGCGCAGGTATTCGTTCACGCGGTCTTGTCGGCCCGACTGGCCCGCCGCCCGCGCCGCCCAGAAGGCGCCGCCCGAGCGGACCCACGGATCCTCGGTCGGATCCTGGGCGACGTGCTCGAAGGCCTGGAAGGCGTCGGCGTGCTGCTCCATGCGCCAGGCGGCCAGACCCGCCGTCCACCAGTCGCCGATCTGCCGGCCCATTGTGTAGGCGCCGGGCAGGTCGTCGTTGTTCAGGGCCACGCGCGCGGCCTTGGCCGGGTCGTTGACGCCGCCATCGCCAGAGCCGGAGCTGGTCAGGCTGGCCCAGGTGCGGGTCAGCAGCCCGCCGGGGCGCTTGGGCTCGGCCGCGCCGTCGGGCAGGCGGCGCATCGCCAGGGTATAGACCCGCTCGGCCATCGGCAGATCGGAATAGGTCTCGAGCCAGGCCGCCAGTTCGTCATAGGTAGCGACGTGGCTGGGGTGGAACAGGCGCTCGAACTCGACCTGACCCAGCAGGACGCGGTCCTTGGCCTGACGCGCCGAGGCGCGGGCCAGCTCCAGGTCGCCGCGCCGCAGGGCGTCGAAGGCGGTGGTGTAGCTGAGCCGGTCCTCGCTGCTCAGCGCCGTGGGCGACGGCGAGGCGTCTGCGCCAAAATCTGCACCGGAATCTGCGCCAGCGGCGGCATAGGGGCGGGAGGCATCGACTTCTTCAGCCTGGACTGCGGTCGCAGCAAGGGCGCTGAGCGCAAAGGCGAACAGAGACGCACGACGCGTCCGGCGGAAAGAATACATGACGCGGCGGCCCCCTTCGTCGGCGTCGGCCCCGTCTCGATTCGGGATTCTGCGACGCTCTGCGGACTGGTCTCCAAGAGTTCAGGATGCCTGAATCAGGCGCCCGGCTCAACCACTTCGCCGCGCAGGCGAGCGGACAAATCTAGAATGTCTTTCCAAACCAAACCCTTGGCCTGCGGCTGTCGCAGCAGGAAGGCGGGGTGGAGGGTGGCCATGACGGGGGCGGCGATTCCGTCTTCGGACAGTCGCCATTCGCGCCACTGGCCGCGCGTCCGCATGATGCCGTCGTCAGTCTTCAGCACGGCCTTGGCCGCCGCCGCGCCGACCAGCAGCACGGCCTTGGGCTTCAACAGGGCCAGGGCGCGTTCAAGGAAGGGGGCGCAGACCGCCTGTTCCTGCGGCGTCGGGGTGCGGTTGCCGGGCGTCTTCCAGAAGACGGTGTTGGTGATGAAGGCGTCGTCCAGCAAGCCCGCCGCCGTCAGGATGCGGTCCAGCAGTTGCCCGGCTTGGCCGACGAAGGGCTGGCCGCGCAAGTCTTCCTCGGCGCCGGGGCCTTCGCCGACGATCATCAACGACCCTTGCGGATTGCCGCGCGCGAAGACGGATTGCCGGGCGCCCATGGCGCGCAGGGGGCAGCCTTCGAAGGCGGCGATGGCCTCGGCCAGTTCGTCCAGGGTGGTCGCCGTCGCCGCGAGGCGACGCGCCTCCACGGCCGCCTCATCGACGGACGGCGGGGCGCCGGGGACGCGCAGGGGCGTGATCGTGGCCGGACCCTTGGCCGCGACGGGGGCGACGAAGACGGTGCGGTCGACCGGCGCGTCCTCGAAACAGGCGTCCACGCCTGCGTCGCGCCAGAAGGCGAACAGAGCCTCTGCGGCAGCCATGTCGAGGGAAGGGGCGTTCATCTGACTATAGGCAATAGGCCTTGACCGCCCCCGCGTCACCTCCCGATAAGGCGGATAACCACGACGACAACGAGGATTCAGGGGACATGGCCGAGGAAATGATCGAAGGCGGCGCCAAGAACGCATGGCAGGAAGCCGTCATCGACAACCTGCCGCCGCTGGAGGCCCTGGCGGGCGTCGAGCGCGAGGTCATGGAATATGACGTCGTCATCGTCGGCGGCGGCCCCGCCGGCCTGTCCGCCGCCATCCGCCTGAAGCAGCGGGCGGAGAAGGACGGCAAGGAGATCTCCGTCGCCGTGCTGGAGAAGTCGGCCGAGATCGGCGGCCACGTCCTGTCGGGCGCGGTCATCGACCCCAAGGCGCTGAACGAGCTCTTCCCCGACTGGAAGGAACGCGGCGCCCCGCTCGAGACGCCGGTGACCAAGGACAAATTCCTGGTCCTGGGGCCGCAGGGGCAGGCCTCCTTGCCGATGTTCGCTCTGCCGCCCTTCATGCACAATGACGGCTGCTACATCGCCTCGCTGGGCAATGTCGCGCGCTGGCTGGCCGAACAGGCGGAAGGCTTGGGCGTCGAAGTTTATCCCGGCATGGCCGCCAGCCATGTGGTCTGGGAAGAAGAAACCGGCCGGGTGAAGGGCGTCGTCGCCGGCGTCTTCGGCATCGACCGCGAGGGCAAGCCGACCGGCGAGTTCCAGCCGGGCCTCGAACTGCACGGCAAATACGTCTTCATCGCCGAGGGCGTGCGCGGCTCGCTGGCTAAGACCATCATGGCTCGCCACAACCTGTGCGACGCCGCTGATCCCCAGAAGTTCGGCATCGGCCTGAAGGAGTTGTGGCAGATCCCGGCCGAGAAGCACCAGCCCGGCCTGGTCCAGCACACGACCGGCTGGCCGCTGGACGACAAGACGGGCGGCGGATCGTTCCTGTACCACTTCGGCGATCGCTATGTGTCCGTCGGCTTCGTCGTTCACCTGAACTACAAGAACCCCTTCCTGTCGCCGTTCGACGAGTTCCAGCAGTTCAAGCACCATCCGGCCATCGCCGAGCATCTGGAGGGCGGCACGCGCATCTCCTACGGCGCCCGCGCCATCACCGAGGGCGGCTTCCAGTCGGTGCCCAAGCTGGCCTTCCCCGGCGGCGCCCTGATCGGCTGTTCGGCGGGCTTCGTGAACGTGCCGCGCATCAAGGGCAGCCACAACGCCATGAAGACCGGCATGCTGGCCGCCGACGCCGCCTATGACGCCGTCATGGAAGGCCGCGAGGGCGACGTGCTGAGCGCCTATCAGGCGGCATACCTGCGCTCGTGGGTCTATAAGGAGCTGAAGGTCGTCCGCAACGCCAAGCCCCTGCTGTCCAAGCTGGGCACGATGATGGGCGGGGCGGTTGGCATGTTCGACCTGTGGGTCAACCATCTGACGGGCGGCTTCTCCTTCTTCGGCACCATGCGCCACGGCAAGACGGACGCAGCCTCGACCGAGCCCGCCTCGCAACACAAGCCGATCGCCTATCCCAAGCCGGACGGGAAGCTGTCGTTCGACAAGCTGTCGAGCGTCTTCATCTCCAACACCAACCACGCTGAGGACCAGCCCGCGCACTTGAAGCTGCTGGACCCGTCCGTGCCGATCAACGTCAACCTGCCGAAGTACGGCGAGCCTGCGCGGCTGTATTGCCCGGCGGGCGTGTATGAAGTCGTCTATGCGGACGAGGCGAACCGCGCCGATCCGCGCTTCGTCATCAACGCCCAGAACTGCGTCCACTGCAAAACCTGCGACATCAAGGACCCGTCGCAGAACATCGTCTGGACCACGCCCGAAGGCGGCGGCGGTCCGAACTATCCGAACATGTAAGCCGCCAACCCTCTCCCGGCGGGAGAGGGATTTGCGTTTTCAGACTCTTGCGGGCGAAAGGGAAAGCGTGAAGGGTCCGGCCATGCGTTTCGTCTCTTCTCGTCCTGTCCTGTTCCTGGCGGCTTCCGCCCTTACGCTGTCGCTGGCCGCGCCGTCCCTGGCGCAGCAGGCGCTCGAGCCTGCGCCGGAAACGCCGGCCGAAGCTCCGGCGGGGCAGGACGCCGAGCCGAACGGCGATCCCGTCCCGCACATCATCATCGCCGACGAGCCGGAAACGCCCGAAGAGCCGAAGGTCGCGCCCATCCCCGCCGTGTGGGCGCCGATCCCGCTCGACGCCCACAGGAACAGCGCCTTCGGCCTCTACCTGGCGGGCCGCAACGCCCTGACCAGCGGCGAGAGCGCGGTCGGGGCCGATTATCTCAGCCGCGTCTACGCCCTGACGCCGGAACAGCCGCGCGTGCGCGAACAGGCCTTCACCGCCGCCCTTCTGGCCGGTGATCTGGACGAGGCGGGGCGCATCGCCCCGACTGACCCCGAGGTGTCGCCGGTCATCGTCCAGGCCGGGCGCCTGGTTCAGGCGGTGCAGGCCTATGCTGGCGGCGACGCCCGGCGCGCCGACGCCCTGCTGAAGGACGCCCCGGTCGGCGAGCCGCATGACCGGGCGGGCTTCTACGTCCAGGGCTGGATCGCCGCCGCCGCCAAGGACTGGGATCGCGCTCTGGCCATGCCGCCCGCCGATTTTGATCCGGTCAGCGCCATGGTGGCCCGGGCCAACCGCGCCCGCCTGCTGGAGCAGCGCCGCTGCTATGACGAAGCCGACGCCGAATGGCGCGACCTGACCAGCCACGCCATCACCGGCGCCTTGTTCCGCCAACCGTACGGCGAGTTCCTGGAGCGGCGCGGTCGGCGCGACGACGCCCTGGTCCAGTATGACGCCGCCATCACCGCCGGAACGGCCGACCGGCGCGTGATCCAGGGGCGCGAGCGGGTGCTGGCCAAGGGCCGCCCGCCCGCCTTGCCCAGCTTCCGCCAGGGCGCCGCCCAGGCGCTGCGCACCGCTGCGGACCAGATGATCGCCCAGCGCGCCCATGAGTTCGGCGTCGTCTATCTGCGCCTGGCCCAGAACCTGGACCCCAACGACAACACCCAGCTTCTGATCGGCCAGACCCTGATCCAGGGCGGGATCGAACCGGCGGGCCGGGCGGCCCTGGCGGACGTCAGCGAGGCCTCGCCCGCCCTCTACGCCGCCGCTCGTATCCAGACGGCTATAAGCCTGGGCAAGGCGGGACGGGATGAAGAGGCCCTGGTCGAACTGCGCCGCGCCGCCGCCGCCCGCCCCGACGAGGCGGGCGTGGCCTATATGCTGGCCAGCCAGTTGATGCAGATGGAACGGCACGAAGCGGCGCTGGAGCTGCTGAACGGCCCGCTGCTGAATACGGCGGATCAGGGTTTCGAGGTCCATTTCTTGCGCGGCGCCGCTTATGAATCCCTGGACCGGGACACCGAGGCCGAGGCCGAGTTGTGGGCCGCCCTGCAGATGCAGCCCGACAATCCGACCCTGCTGAACTACCTCGGCTATCTGTGGGTCGACACCGGGACGCGGGTGCAGGAGGGCGCCGCCATGATCGCCCGCGCCCACGCCGCCGAGCCCAAGGACGGCAATATTCAGGATTCCCTCGGCTGGGCCCAGTACCGCCAAGGGCAGTATGAGGCGGCGGTGGTCAATCTGGAGGGCGCCGTCGACAAGGAGCCCGCCAACGCCGAGATCAACGACCACCTGGGCGACGCCTACTGGGCCGTGGGCCGCCAGCGCGAGGCGGGCTTCCAGTGGAACCGTGTCCTGACGCTGGAGGTCGACGACAAGCGCCGCGGCGAGGTCGAGGCCAAGCTGCGCGACCGCCTGGGCCAGGATCCGACCGGGGACAAGGGGCTGGGGTCTGCGGGCGGCGCGGCCGACTGACGCCGCCATGTCCGTTTCCGACGCTCTGAGCGGCCTGGCGCCGGCCAAGATCAACCTGCTGCTGCACGTCGGGCCGGTGCAGGCCGACGGCTATCATCCCCTGGTCAGCCTGGCCGTCTTCGCTGATGTCGGCGACCGGGTGGCGGTGCGCCGCGCCGAGGCCCTGTCCCTGACGGTCGAGGGGCCGTTCGCCGCCGGTCTGGACGGGCAGGGCGACAACCTGATCCTCAAGGCCCTGCGCGCCCTGGGCGCGGCGGCCGGGATCGGTGATCCGCCTGTGGCCGTGACCCTGGACAAGCGCCTGCCGATCGCCGCCGGGCTGGGCGGCGGTTCGGCGGACGCCGGCGCGGCGCTGCGGCTGACGGCGCACCTGCTGGGCCTCGACAGGGCTGAGGCGGAACTGGAGCGACTCGCCCTGGCCGCCGGGGCGGACGGCCCCATGTGCCTGCGCGCGCGTCCGGCCTGGGCGTCGGGCGTCGGCGAGGCGCTCGAGGACGAGCCGCGCCTGCCCACGCTGCACGGCGTGCTGCTGAACCCCGGCCTGCCGTCGCCGACGGGGGCGGTCTATCGCGCCTATGACGCCGCGCCCGCAGGGGACGCGGATCGGCCGCAATCGCCGGCTGACTGGAATGTCGCCTCCGTCATCGACTGGCTGTCGGCCCAGCGGAACGACCTGGAGGCGCCCGCCCTGGCCGTCACGCCGGGCATCGAAGAGGCGCTGGCCGCCATGCGCGCCGCGCCGGGCTGTCGGCTGACGCGGATGTCGGGATCGGGCGCGACGGTCTTCGGCCTGTTCGACGGCCGCGCGGCGGCGATCGAGGCGGCCTTCGCCCTGGATCGGCCGGGCTGGTGGTCGCGGCCGGTGGTGCTAGGCGCGCCGGATATCGAACCGCGTGCGGTTATTTAACCGGATTTACAGCCCCTGCGGCCAAGCTGGCGGTCATGACCCAGCTCACGCCCGAACAGACCGCCGCCTTTGAACGCGCCCTGTCGCGCCTGTCGCCCGCCGACCGCGCCCGCGTGAACGAGATCAAGGACGCCGCCGCCCGCGCCGCCGCCGAGGTCGCCCCGCACTGGGATTTCGAGCTGGCCGCCCGCACTGTGGACAGCCTTCTGGGGGAGGGCGCGAACGACGACCAGAGGCGCGGCCTGATCGCCGCCTGGGCGCTGGAGCTGCCCGGCCGCATCGCCGCCGAACGCCTGCCGCAGGCCGTGCTGGCGGGCTATCCGACCTATATCGACCGGCTCGCCGCCTATCTGGACAGCGGCGTCGACCCTTATGACCCTGACTTCTGGGCCAAGGACGTGCGCGTGTCCCTGGCGCTCAGCGTGCCGGGCAGCAACACCCAGATGCTGGACCTGTCCTCGCCTGTCGGGCCGGGGCTGGTGGTGCGGCACATGCTGGGCGGGCGCGGTCCCGGTCCGCTGATCGGCTGGGTCCAGGCGGGCGGCTGGCGACCTTGGCTGGAGACGCATACGGAGGCGCGCGACCTGTCGGACTTCAACGAGGCGGGCTGGGAGCGCAACTGGGCCGCCGCCGCCGCCCTGTTGAAGACGCGGCCCGAACTGGCGGGCGTCATCGGCTCCAGCTGGTTCTTCGATCCGCCGCTGGAGACCATCAGCCCGCGCCTGACCTATCTGCGCACCACGCCCGTGAACAACGGCGCCTTCATGATCCATCAGGGCGGCGGCGAAATCCACGATGAGCGCGCCTCCGCCTCATCGCCTACCCGCCGCGCCATGATCGAGGCGGGCGAATACAGCGCCTGCTCCTGGCTGCTGTGCTGGCCTCGCAAACCGCTGATTCGCTGGGCCGAGGCGAGAGGGCTGCTTCAACCCTAAGGCGAAGTGCGGCGGAGTGACGCGGTTGTGGCTCAATTTGGGCGAGGAGAAGGCCGATTGAGGCGGCGCCCAAACCCCTGTGAGTCATGAAGGGCGGGGGTTGGAGGGAAATTCTAATTTCGGGACACTCAAGCGTGACCATTTTGGCTGACAGGCGTTTTGGTGAATGATCTTCGTTCCATGATTGACAGTAGGCGGAGGTTTCCGTCTCAAATGGTGCGGAGAGGGGCGCGTGGAGCGGCGGTCAAGGGCTGTCGAGACGGAGGCGGCCCCTCTTCGAATAGCCATTGTCGCTCTTGTGGGGATCTATGATTAACGCGTTCAAGGCTGGCCTCTTGGTTGCAGCCGCTGGTTCCGCCCTGGTTTGGGCGAGTGATGTTTCCGCTCAGACGAATGTCACGTCGCCGCCGGGCGGGTTCTACATGGCGGACGGGTCGCGCACTGCGAACTACGACACGGCGCTGACGTCCTGGCGCGAAGACGCTCAATTTTCGGTCGACTACTCCAAGGCCTATCTGGGGCTGGAGCACGCCTACGCCCTGGGCCTGACGGGCAAGGGGCTGACGATCGGCGTCAATGACGCAGGCGTCTACATGGATCACCCGCTGTTCGGCGGGGAAGGCAAGATCAAGGGGCTGAACACGGTCGTTTCGAGCGACTACGGCAACGACGGCCGCATCAACCCGCGTCGCGGCTGGGAAGGCCACGGCACCCACGTCGCCGGCACCATCGGCGGCGCCCGCATCGACGGCGAGGCCATGTTCGGCAACGCCTTCGGCGCCAACATCTATTCGGCCACGACCAACTTCGCCGCCGGCGACTTCCTGTGGTTCCGCGACGTCTTCATCAACGGCGACATCGTCAGCACGGCCCAGACCAACATCGTCGACCTGGCCGTGACGGGCGAGGTGCGGATCATCAACAACAGTTGGGGTTCGAGGAATAGTATTCCTTATGATGCGCCGGCTGATGTCGTGAAGCTGTTGCTCGGCGAGGATCTCGGCGATTTCTTTAAGCCGGTTCTGGACAATGATGTCCTGGTCGTCTTCTCGGCCGGCAACGGCTACGGCGTTCATGCGGGCATTGATGCGCTGGCTCCCATGTCGGACCCGCGCCTTCGCTCCAACTGGCTGTCCGTGGCCAACTATACGGGTGATTTGACGCCGAGCGCCTCGACCAGCTTCTGCGGTCAGAGCGCCACCTGGTGCGTCGCCGGGCCGGGCCACCAGATCGTGTCGGCCGTGCCGGGATTCCAATACGACTATGAGGCTCTGCTCGCAGCCTATGCCTGGGACGACTATCTGCCGCTGTATACGGCGACGACGGTCGGAGAAGTGCAAAATGCGGTGATCTATGGCTTCGTGGGTGTTCTCAACGACTACCTGGACGCCAAGGAAGCCGCCGAACTCGCCGGTCAACCCTTCGACGAAGCGGCCGCCCGCCGTTATGTCGCTGAGCAGGCGGCCGCTTTCACGGTTATCTCAGGCGCGCTCTTTACCGATCCCGACGGTCTGACCGCCGATCTGGCGAGCTTGCTCACGTCAGCAGGCAATATGGCGGAGCTGACGCCGGAGTTCTCGTCCGAGGTGCTGACCTTGGCCAACAGCATCCTGGTGGAGAAGCTGGAGACGATCCTCAACTACACGGGGCCGGACTACGCCGCCTATACGGGCACGTCGATGGCGGCGCCGAACATCTCGGGCTTCGCCGCCTTGCTGATGGAGCATTTCGCCGAGTACGACACGGCCCTGATCGGCGACATCCTGGTGTCCAGCTCGCTGGATCTGGACACGCCGGGCGTGGACCTGAAGTCCGGCTGGGGCGCGCCGCAGATGGAGGTCGCGCTGAAGGGCCCGACGGCCCTGCGCGACGTGCGCGACGTCAATGTCCGCGTCGGCACGGTCGATGTGTGGAGCAACGACATCGGCGACGCGCGCGACCGCTACTCGGCCGAGGTGCTGGCCGAATACCCGGACGACATCGGCGGCATCGTCAAGAAGGGCGGCGGCGAGCTGATCCTGACCGGCGCCAACGACTACACCGGCGCGACCCGCGTCGAGGGCGGCCTGCTGACCGTCAACGGCAGCCTGATCAACTCGACCTCGACCGTGGCCGATCTGGGCATGCTGGGCGGCGTGGGCCGTCTGGCCGACGTGATCGTCGACAAGGGCGGCGTCCTGGCGCCGGGCGACAAGGCCAATCCGTTCGGCACGCTGACCATCGCCGACAATCTGGTGTTCAAGGACGGCTCCTATCTGTGGATCCGCTCCAGCGTGAACGGCGCCCAGCACTCGCGCGTCGCCGTGGAAGGCGCGACGACGCTGGAAGGCGGCAAGGTCATCCTGAAGGCCGACCAGGGCGAGTGGAACCTGCGCACGCGGATGAACATCCTGCAGTCCGAGGGCGGCGTCACCGGCGTCTTCGCGGGGGCGGAAAGCGATCTGGCCTTCCTGAAGCCGATCCTGACCTACAGCGACAAGGCCGTGCAGCTGACGCTGGCGCGCAATGATGTGACCATCGCCTCGGTCGGCGTGACGCCGAACCAGAAGTCGGTCGGCGCGGCGCTCGACGTCATGACCGGCGCGGTTCTGACTCCGTCGTCGCAGGCAGGTGCGGCGTCGACGCGCACAGCGGCGCCTTCAGCGGTCCGCAACACGGCGCTGGAAGACGCCATTCTGGACGGCAGCGTCGCCAATGTCCGCGGCGCTCTGAACAGCCTGACGGGCGAGGTTCACGCCACCCTGGCGGGCGTCGCCACGGGCGACTCGCGCTTCATCCGCGACGCCATGCTGACGCGCGGCCGCAACGGCGCGACGGAAGCGACCGACGGCCGCGGCGTCGCCGTCTGGGCCTCGGGCGTCTTCGGCAGCGGGCGTCAGGACAACGGCGAACTGGCCGGTTTCCGCAGCGAGGCCACCGGCTATCTGGCCGGTGTCGAGAAGACGCTGAACGGCCGCGCCCACATCGGCGTCGCCGTCGGTGAAAGCCAGTCGGAAATCCGCGCCAGCCGTCTGCTGTCGACGGGCGAGGTCAAGACCCAGCACATCGGCGTCTACGGCGCCGCCAGCCTGGGCAGCTTCGACTTCCGCCTGGGCGGCGCCTGGATGGACTCGCGCACCCGCACCGACCGTTCGGCCTCGCTGAACCGCTTCAACGAGCAACTGACCGGCCGCTACGACGGCGAAGCCTGGCAGGCCTACGGCGAAGTGTCGTGGCGCAAGCCGGTCATGGCCTCGACCGTGCTGGAGCCGTACCTGAACTACACCCGCGTCGAATATGACGCGGACGTGGTCGAGCGCGGCGGCGACGCGGCCCTGTCGGGCGACGTCTCCCAGACCTCGGACCTGCTGACGGCGGGTCTGCGCTCCGAGACGCATCTGGCGGGCGGCAACGGACGTCCGGCGCTGTCGGCGATCGGCCACCTGGCCTGGACCGAAGACCTGAGCGGCGACGGCCCTGTGTTCAACGCGGCCTTCGCGGACGGTCCGGTGTTCCGCGTCGAGGGCGCCGACCTGAACTCGGGCGCGCTGCAGGCGGGCCTGGGCTTCAACATCGAGGCGTCCAAGTCGACCAATATCGAGGTCGGCTACTCGGGCGTCTTCAACGACGACTACAAGGACCACCGCCTGACCGGCCGCGTCAGCTTCCGGTTCTGATAAGGCGGGCGTCGGGGCTTCGGCCCCGGCGATCCTGACGGACAGACGCCGTCGCCCTCAGCGGGCGGCGGCGTTTCTCTTTGGGCGGGATGAGCGGAACCTAGAGGCTGCCGCCCAATCGCTCCCACGCCTCGCCGACCGGCAGGATCTCCAGCCCCGCCGCCTTGGCCAGGCGGATCAGGCGGTCCAGATCCTCCGGCGTGCAGCCGTAGGGGGTGGGATCGCTCTCCACATCGTGGCCATAGGCGATCAGCCAGCCGGGCGCCTCGGCCGCGCGGGCGACCAGCGCCTCCAGGTCGTAGTGGGGCAGGCGGCGCGACTCCAGGCCGATGGCCTGCAGATTGGCCCGGTCGGCGCGCCCGGCGTTGACCCCGTCACGCACGCCGCGTCCCAGCAGGAAGCGCTCGTCGATCACCGCCTTGCCGCTCAAGGCCACGTCGCCGAAGGGCCAGGCGAAGGTGGTCATGACGTGGCCGTCCAGCCGCTCGGCCACCCATTCGGCGTTGCGCGCCAGCTGATCCGTCAGTTCGGCGGGGCTCAGGCGCAGGGCGCTGACGTGGTCGAAGGTGTGGCAGCCGACCTCATGGCCCGCCTCATGCGCGGCCTGCAGGTGTTCGACCTCGAACTGGGCCTTGCCGATGTTCTCGCCGCCGCACAGGCCGCCCGCGACGTAATAGGTCGCCTTGATCCCGTGCTCGGCCAGGATCGGCCCCGCCTCGGTCCAGGCGCTGGCCGGGAAGTCGTCGAAGCTGAGGCTGAGAATCCCGCGCGCAGGCGCGACTGTCACCGGCCTGACGCCCATATAGCGCGCCGCCCGGCGGCGCATCTGATCGATCCGTTGCTGCATCATGGGCGCCTTCTAGCGCAGATGCGCTTGCAGAAGGGTGAAGGATTGCACCGCCTCGCCTTGCTGGCGAAGCGTGGCGGCCCTATGGTCCGCGCCTCCCGAAATCGGACCGAAATGTCGACCGTGGCCGCTGCTGAACCTCTTTCGTTTCAGGATCTGATCCTGACCCTGCACCACTATTGGAGCGAGCAGGGCTGCGCCATTTTGCAGCCCTATGACATCGAGGTCGGCGCCGGCACCCTGCACCCCGCCACCGTGCTGCGGGCGCTGGGCAAGAAGCCGTGGAAGGCCGCCTACGTCCAGCCGTCGCGCCGCCCCGGCGACGGCCGCTATGGCGAGAACCCCAACCGGCTGCAGCACTATTACCAGTATCAGGTCATCCTGAAGCCGAACCCCGACAACCTGCAGGAACTGTATCTCAACTCCCTGCGCGCCATCGGCATCGACCCCAGCCTGCACGACATCCGCTTCGTCGAGGACGACTGGGAGAACCCCACCGTCGGCGCCTGGGGCCTGGGCTGGGAAGTCTGGTGCGACGGCATGGAGGTGACGCAGTTCACCTATTTCCAGGGCGTCGGTGGCATCGAAGTCGACGTGGTTTCGGGCGAGCTGACCTACGGGCTGGAGCGTCTGGCCATGTATGTTCAGGGCGTCGACAACGTCTATGACCTGAAGTTCAACAAGGAGGGCCTGACCTACGGCGAAGTCTTCCTCGAGAACGAGCGCCAGCAGTCGGAAGCCAACTTCCACGGCTATGATGTCGCCGCGCTGAAGCGCCGCTTCGAGGACATGGAGCGCGAGGCCGCGCACTTCCTGACCATGAAGGGGCCGCAGGGGCAGCCGCTGGTGCTGGCCGCCTATGACCAGGTGCTGAAGGCCTCGCACCTGTTCAACCTGATGGACGCCCGCGGCGCCATCGCCGTCGCCGAACGCCAGAGCTACATCGGCCGCATCCGCGACCTGTGCAAAGCCTGCGCCCTCGCTCAAGTCGAACACGAACGGGCGACGGCGTGACGATTGATGGTCGAGCGCAGGCTCCCTTCCCCCTTGATGGGGGAAGGGTCGGGGATGGGGGTGACGCCGCAAGCCGGCCGCGCGTCCACCATCTGACCGGCGCTGTCGGCCGCGCTCGACGTCTGCGGTGCGACATGACCTTCCCCGAACGTATTCTCTGGGATGAACTGCGCCGCCTGAAACTCAACATTCGCCGTCAGGCGCCGATCGGTCGCTACATCGCGGACTTCGCCCATCATGACAGCCGTCTGATCGTGGAAATCGACGGGCCGTTGCATGACGAACTCGAAGCCGCCGCCTATGACGCCGAACGCACCGCCTGGCTTGAAAGCCAAGGCTTTCGCGTGATCCGCTTTTCCACCAAACAGGTGACGGACGGCTTGCCGGACGTGGTCGATGCGATCCGTTCGGCCGTGCTGTCACCCCCATCCCAACCCTTCCCCCATCAAGGGGGAAGGGCTCTCTGGCGCGCCCGCGATCAATGGGTGCGGGACGAAAACTGATGCCCCAGCTTCTCCTCGAAATCTTCTCCGAAGAAATCCCCGCCCGTATGCAGCCCGGCGCTGCGCGCGATCTGGAGCGCATGGCGTCCGACCGTCTGAAGGCCGCAGGCCTGACCTGGGAGGCGCTGACCACCTACGCCGGGCCGCGCCGCCTGACGCTGGTGATCGACGGCCTGCCCGCCGCTACGCCCGACCGCAATGAAGAGCTGAAGGGCCCGAAGACCTCGGCCCCGGCGCAGGCGCTGGAAGGCTTCCTGCGCAAGACCGGCTTGACGCAGGATCAACTGGTCGAGCGCGACGGCGTCTGGTTCGCCGAAATCAGCAGCAAGGGCCGCGCGACCACCGAGGTCGTGGCCGAGAGCGTCGACGACATCATCCGCCACTTCCCCTGGCCCAAGTCGATGCGCTGGGGCACGGGAACCCAGCGCTGGGTGCGGCCGATCAAGCGCATCCTGGCCCTGTTCGACGGGGCGGTGATCCCGTTCGAGGTCGACGGCATCCCATCGGGCGACGTGACCGAGGGCCACCGCTTCATGGGCGCGGGCCAGCCGTTCGCGGTCAAGGACTTCGCCGACTATCGCCAGAAGCTGGAGCGCAACTTCGTCCTTCTGGACGCCGCCGACCGCAAGCTGCGCATCCTTGAGGGCGCCAAGGCCGTGTGCGCGGCCAAGGGGCTGGCCCTGGTCGATGACGACGGCCTGCTGGACGAGGTGTCGGGCCTGGCCGAATGGCCGACGCCGATCCTGGGCGACATGGACCCGCAGTTCCTGGCCCTGCCGCCGGAAGTGGTCCAGCTGTCGATGAAGGTGCACCAGAAGTATTTCGCCGTGCGCGAACCGGGCAAGGACGGCCTGGCCCCTCACTTCGTCGTCGTCGCCAATGTCGAGGCGACCGACGGGGGTCAGGCTCTGGCCGCCGGCAACGCCAAGGTGCTGTCGGCGCGTCTGAGCGACGCCGAGTTCTTCTGGACCGAGGACCAGAAGGTCGGCTTCGACGCCTGGAACGCCAAGCTGAAGGACGTCACCTTCCACGCCAAGCTGGGCACCCTGGCCGAGCGGGTGAACCGCATCGCGGCGCTGGCGCGCGAGATCGCCCCGCTGGTCGGCGCCGATCCGGCTCAGGCCGAACAGGCCGCGCGCCTGTCCAAGGCCGACCTGGCCTCGGGCATGGTGGGCGAGTTCCCGGAACTGCAGGGGATCATGGGCGGCTACTACGCCCGTCTGGCCGGTCAGCCCGACGCCGTGGCCGACGCCATCCGCGACCACTACAAGCCGCAGGGACCGGGCGACACCGTCCCGACCGCCCCGGTCACGGTCGCCGTCGCCATGGCCGAAAAGCTGGACACCCTGGTCGGCTTCTTCGCCATCGATGAAAAGCCCACGGGCTCGAAAGACCCCTATGCGCTTCGCCGCGCCGCGCTGGGCGTGATCCGACTGGTGCTGGAGAATGGGGTGCGGATGCCGTTGCAAGGCATGACGTTCGTCGCTGGCGAATATCTGTCAGGCATGCGCAACCTTGAGAAACTGCCGAACTACGACCGCGCCTCTGTGGTTCGTCAGGCGGTTCTGCACAAGGAAGAGATCGAAGCGGATCGCATCCGTATCGCAGCCATGCTTGACGGAACTGATGATGCCGATTGGGGACATGGGGCGCTGGGTTATCAGGCTGGCCTCACGCAACTTGGGTGGGACGTTCTCGCCTTCTTCGCCGACCGCCTGACTGTCCTGCTGCGCGACAAGGGCCAGCGTCACGATCTCGTGGCGGCCGTCTTTGCGCTGGGCGACGACGATCTGGTGCGGATCGTGCGTCGGGTGGAGGCGCTGACCGCCTTCCTGGCCACGGACGACGGGGCGAACCTGCTGGCGGGCTACAAGCGCGCCGCCCAGTTGCTCAAGGCCGAGGAGAAGAAGGGGCCGCTGCCCGAGGGCGCCGTCGCCACCGGCCTGCCGAACCAGCCGGCGGAAGAGACCGCCCTGGCCTTCGCCGCCGCCGCCGCCGCCTCGGCCGTGGACGCGGCGCTGGAGGCCGAGGATTTCGCCGCCGCCATGACGGCGCTGGCCGCCCTGCGCGGCCCGGTGGACGCCTTCTTCACCGCCGTCATGGTCAACTCCGACGTGGCCGAAGAGCGCGAAAACCGCCTGAAACTGCTGGTTCAGGTGCGCGGCGTGATGAACCGGGTGGCTGACTTCGGCCAGATCGCGGGCTGATCCATCGTCCTTCTCCCCTTGTGGGAGAAGGTGGCTCGCGAAGCGAGACGGATGAGGGGTTGCGGGACATTCTTCTCGCCCTTCATTCGCCGTCGCAAGACCCCTCATCCGGCCCTGACAGGCCACCTTCTCCGACAAGGGGAGAAGGGAGGTTTAGGCCGTGAACGGTCCCAGCATCTCGGCGGGAATGCGGGCGGGGCGCAGGGTCTTGGCGTCGACCAGGCACCATTCGGACAGGCCTTGCGCGCACAGGCGGCCCTCGGCGTCCTCGATGCGGACATAGCGGTTGAAGCGCGGTCCCTGCGGATCGCCGACCCAGGTGCGGGCGACGACGCCGGTCGCGTCGGGGGCGATGGCGCGCAGATAGTCGATCTCGTGCCTCAGGGCGATCCACGACCAGCGGGCGCGCGTCTCGTCGTCGAAGCGCGCGTTCCAGTGAGCCGTGCCCACGTCCTGCAGCCAGCCGACGTAGACGACGTTGTTGACGTGATTGTTCTCGTCGATGTGTTCCGGCCGCACGTCCAGCGGGACGACGAAGACCTCGCGGTCCTCACGCGGTTGCAGCTGCGGCCGGGCCATCGGCGCTTAGGCTTCGCCGAGGGCGACGCCCTTTTCAGACATCAGGGCGGCCAGTTCGCCCGACTGGAACATCTCGCGCACGATGTCCGAACCGCCGACGAATTCGCCCTTCACATAGAGCTGGGGGATGGTCGGCCAGTCGGTGAAGGCCTTGATGCCTTCGCGCAGGGCTTCGTCTTGCAGCACGTCGACGCCGACGAAGGGGGCGCCCACGTGGTCCAGGATCTGGACCGTGACCGAGGAGAAGCCGCAGCGCGGCGAATCCGGCGTGCCCTTCATGAAGAGCACCACGTCATGCTCGGCCACCGTCTGGGCGATGAAGGCGTGGACGGGATCGGCGGCGGTTTGTTCGGTCACTGTGTCGGAACCCTTCTGCGAAGCCCGTGAGCTAGGCGCCCAATGGGGCCGGGTCAAGGCCGGGCGGCGTCTCGGCCGCGTTCGATCAGACGGTTTGTGGGCGCGGCGTCAGCCGTTCGGCGCGTTCGGCCAGGCCAGCGGCGCCGTGCTCGCGCGCGGTCTGGGCCGCCTCGGCCAGCATCAGGCCGACGGCGCGGGGCGTTTCGCCGGTCCAGCGGGCGCGGGCCAGGGCGATGCGCGCCAGGCCGATCTGCTCGGCCGCCCAGTCCAGCGGCGTGGCCGAGACCGAAGGCCGCACCAGGCGCCGCCGCAGGGCGCCTTCGATCTCCAGCAGGGCGGTCAGGTCGCCGGCGGCGCCCGCGCGCGCGGCCTCCTGGGCCACGCGCTGCTCATGGGCCAGGGCGCCCAGGATCAGGCCCCCGCCCTCGGTCAGGGCCTCGGCCTGGATCAGCACCAGCGGCGGCAGGGTCTCGCGTTCGGCCCGCATCACCTGGATGGCGGCCCAGTCCAGCGGGCTGTGGTCGGGGGTGAACAGCTGGGCGGCGGCGTCGAACAGGGCCTGGGCCTGATCGCGGGCGGCGGCGTCCTCGGCCACGGCGGCCAGGGCGGCCATGCCCGCGCCGCACAGGGCCAGGGCGCGGGCGCGGCTCAGCGGGCGCTGTTCCGGCGAGGCGGCCTCGACCAGGGCGCGCAGGTCGCGGCCCGCCTGATCCAGCAGGCGCGGGTCGCGGGCGATCAGCCCGGCCTCCAGCGCCACGACGGCGCGATCCATGCGCAGCTCGTCCTCGGCCGCGCGCCCGGTCTTCATTCGCGCCAGGGCGGCGTCCAGCAGGGCCGTCGCCTCGGTCAGGTCGGGCAGGCGGCCGGACAACAGGGCCTGACGTGCGCGCAGGCGGGCGTGCAGGCCGGCCATGGCGGCGGCGGTGTCGGCGCGCCGCGCGGCGGGCAGGTCGCCCAACAGGCCCAGCGCCGCCGTCAGGCGTTCAGGGCCGCCGCGCAGATCGAACGCCAGCATCCCGGTTTGAGCCAGGTCCAGAGCGGCGCGCACGGCCTGATCGTCGTTGGCGGCGATCTTGACGGCGTCGCGTCCGGCGGTCTCGGCGCGGTCGATGCTGGCGGCGGCGCCGCAGCGGCGGGCGTGCTCGCGCCACAGGGCGGCTGCGCGCAGGGCGGCTTCGAAGGGGCGGGCGCAGGAGACGCGGCCCGCATCCGTGGCCTGCTGACGGGCCTCGACCTCCACAAGCCCTGCGCCGATCAGCTCCAGCCAGCCGAGATCGTCGCTGTCGCGCGCCTTCTCGAACAGCCGTCTCAGATCTCTGCCGAATTCGAACATGGCGCTCCGTCGTCCCGCTTCGGGATCACGAGGGTGATCCGGGGGGCGTCCAAGCAAACGCAGCGCCGTTCGAAGGGTTCGGCTTAACCATATGATGAGAAAAACGGGGGGAGGCCGATTTTTCGTCTCTAGCCCAGGCGAGGCGCGGCCTTGCGGCAGCGCTGCAGGGCGGTGCGCGCCTCGGCGTCGCCTGCCGACAGGCGGCGCACGGACTGAAGTCGGGCGCGGGTCTGGTCGTTCTCGGCCGCCGTCGGGTTGCGCCCGGCGGTCGTCGCCGCCTGCATGGCCGCCAGCGACCAATAGAGGGCGGCGTCGTAGAGTTCGCGGCCGTAACGGCTTTCGCCGCCTTCCAGCTCGGACGCGGCCTGGGTCAGTCCAGCGCACCGCACCGCCTCGTCATAGGAGACGAGCCGAGGGGCCGGAGCCGGGGGCTGGGCCTGAGCCTGACCTTGAACCAGCGCCAGAACGGCGGTGAAGGCGACGAGCAGCATCTGAACTCCACAGGGGCCGCGAACGGCGACGGCCCGGATCATGACGGCGCGGCGCGGCCGATTTGCGTCCTCTTAGAGAACCACGTCCCCGCGACGGATGAAAGCCGTGTTCAGCAAAGCTTCAGGTTGAATCCGGGGGCGCGGGCATGGCGCGGCCCTGGTCGGTGAGCCAGCGCAGGAGCAGGCGACGATCTTGCGACATCTCGCCTGCGCCGGGGATGGCCGCTACGGCTCCGTCGTCGCGGGCGAAGCCGAAGGGCGCCAGCAGCCGTCCGTCCGTCACGGCCTCGGCCGTCAACGCCCAGGGCAGCACCGCCGCGCCCCAGCCCGCCAGGGCGCCGTCCAGGGCGAAATGCAGATGGGCGACCGGCCGCTCGGGCGCGGGGGGCAGCCGCCGTCCGCTCAGACCGGCCCAATCCTTCCAGGCCGTGGCGTGGGTGCGCGGCGTCAGGCGCGGCGCGGTCAAGACCGCCGTCCGCGCGTCGTCCTGGGCCAGGGCGGGAGCGATCACCGGCCCGACCGCATTGGGAATGACGGCGATCGCGCCCAGAGCCTCGATCCGAGGCGTGTCGAGCAACCGCAGCAGCATGTCGGCGCCGCGTCGGCTGACGGCGTGCGGGGCCAGTTCGACCAGGTGGACCCGCACCTGGGGATGCAGGCGGTTGAAGTCGGCCAGACGCGGGATCAGCCATTTGACCGCCAGGCTGGCGTTGACGGCGACATGCAGGTCGCGCCCGGTCCCGCGCGCCTCGGCCACGGCGGCGGCGATCTGGTCGAAGGCGGCGGTCAGGCCGGGCAGCAGGCTGCGACCCGCCTCGGTCAGGGTCAGGGCGTGGCGAGGCCCTTCGAACAGGCGCAGACCCAGCTGCGCCTCCAGCGCCTTGACCTGTCGGCTGACGGCGCTGTGGGTCACGTTCAGCTCGGCCGCCGCGCGGGTGGCGCCGCCCGTGCGCGCCATGGCCTCGAAGGCGCGCAGGGCGTTCAGCGAGGGCATGGCGCCGGAAGCTGTGAGGTTTTCGAACATGAGGTGTTCGATAGGTCGCTTTCGTCGTGCGGGCAAATCCGCTGACAGAGCGCGTCATGTCGCACGCCGCCGTTTCCCGTCTGATCGTCCCCGTGTTGGGGCTGGGGATGATCGTCTCCTTCGCCTCCAGCTATTATCTGATGGGGGTGCTGGCCGAGCCGCTGGCGGCGGGCGTTGGGACAAGTCCGAGCGTGGTGTTCACGGCCCTGTCGGGGGCCTTCCTGGTCTCGGCGGCGCTCAGTCCGTTCGGCGGGCGCTGGATCGACCGGCGCGGCGGACGCGAGGTGCTGTCGGCGGCGGCCGTGACCTTCGCCCTGGCCCTGACCCTGCTGGGGCTGGCGCGCGAGCCGGTCCTCATGGTCGCAGGCGTGCTGATGCTGGGCGCGGGCATGGGCGTGGGGCTGTACGGCCCGGCCTACGCCGTGCTGGTGGTCCTGCACGGCGAGGCGGCGAAGAAGCCGATCGCCGCCGTTTCCCTGTTGGGCGCCTTCGGCGGCGCGCTGGGTTGGCCGCTGACGTTGGCGATGATCGAGGCGCTGGGCTGGCGCGGCGCCTGCTTCGTCTGGGCGGGCGCGCATCTGCTGCTGTGCCTTCCGCTGTATGCGGCGGCGCTGCCGGATGGGCCGGGCGGCGGTCATCGGCCGGCGTCCGACCCCGTGCGCTGGAACGGGACCATGATCCGGCTGGCGATCCTGTTCGCCGGGGCCTGGTGGGTGGCGACGGCCATGAGCGCCCACCTGCCGCGTCTGTTGACCCGGCTGGGCCTGACGCCTGCCGAGGCCGCCCTCGCGGCGGGACTCATGGCGAGCGCCGCCATCGTCGTACGCCTGATCATCCTGGCGGCGCCGGGGAAGGGCTCGCCCGTCGCGGCGGCGCGGGCGGCGACCCTGCTGCATCCGCTCGGCGCCCTGGTCGTCTTCGTCGGCGGCAAGGGCGCGGCAGGCGCCGTCGCCCTGGGGCAGGGGGCGGGCAACGGCCTACTGGCGGTGGCCTCGGGCGTCCTGCCGCTGCATCTGTTCGGGCGCGAGAGTTATGGCGCGCGCCAGGCCCTGATGCTGACGCCCGCCCGTTTCGTTCAGGCGGCGGCGCCGGCGCTGTACGGCGTGGTGCTGGATCATTCGGCGGGTCTGGCTCTGCTGGTCTCAAGCGGCGTCTGCCTGGTCATGTTCGCCATGACCTTCGGCCTCAGACAAAGGCCGGGCCTTTAAATCCCCCGCCGATCGGGCAGAAGGGGTCTATGTTCATGCGTCGTTTCATCCAGCTTCAACTGGGCCTGTGCCTGTATGGCGTGGCCGCCGCCATGATGGTGCGCTCCAACCTCGGGCTGGACCCGTGGAACGTGTTTCACCAGGGCTTGTCGCTGAAGACGGGCATGAGCCTGGGGACCGCCTCGATCATCATGGGCGTTCTGGTGATGCTGGCCTGGATTCCGCTGCGTCAGAAGCCGGGGCTGGGCACGCTGTTCAACATCTTCGTCATCGGCCTGTCGATGGACGCGGCCCTGGCCGTCCTGCCCGAGATCACGGGCTTGCCGCTGCGGCTGGCCTTCATGACGGCGGGGGTGACGCTGACCGCCATGGGCGGGGCGGCCTACATCGGCGCGGGCATGGGCACGGGGCCGCGCGACGGCCTGATGATCGGCCTCAATCAGCGCCTGGGCTGGTCGATCCGCGTGTCCAGAATGCTGATCGAGGTCAGCGTCCTGGTCGGAGGCTGGCTGCTGGGCGGCTCGGTCGGCCTGGGCACGGTGGTCTTCGCCGTGGGCATCGGCCCGCTGATCCAGGTCTTCCTGCCGTGGTTCCAGGCGCTGGGGCGCGGCGAAATCCAGGCGCGGGCCTGATCGGGCGGGCGGTCAATCCGTGTCGTCCGGATCGTCCCGCCCCCTGCCATGGGGGCTGTTGGCGACGACGGCGAGGAGTTCGGCCGCTTCGGCTTCGGCGCCGCCCTTGATCAGCGCCTCGGCCGCCTCCTGCCGCAGTCGCATGACCTGAGGTGCGAAGGCGACCGCCAGCCGCCATGTCTCCAGATCGTTGGCGTTGGGATAGTCGGGCGCGCCCCGGCGGGCCCGCGCCAGGGTCGCGTAAATGCGATAGTCGGTCGGATCGGCGTCCAGAGCGCGAGCCAGATAGCTCTGGGCCTCCCGGATCAATCGGCTGCGGTCGGTCGGATCTTGTTGCTGTTCGGAGGCCGTGAGACGAGCATCGGCCAGCAGCCTCAACGCCTCAGCGTCTTCCGGCGTGACGGAAAGGGCGCGGGCCAGCGCGGCCTCCCCCGCTGCGGCGTCGCCCCACTGCAGCTCCGCCCGGCCCAAGGTCACGAGAGCCAGACGGTCCTGCGGATAGCGCGCCGCGTCGGTCCGCGTGCGCTCCAGCAGGACGGCGGCGTCCTGGGGCGATTGAGGGTAGCGGCTGCGCAGACTGTATAACAACACCCGATCCGCGCTGGGCGGCAAGGTCTGAATCTGGACCTGGGGTTGAACGTCCGTCATGGAAAAGCGGACGTACTTCATCTCGCCGCGCAGATATGTGCGTAGGGCGGCGGTCAGGCTGTCGGGCGTGTGGCCCAGACGGTTGCGCAGGGCCTCGATGGGCGCGACCCCACGGCCCACGTCGGTCAGATAGGCGTCCAGGCCCCGCCGCCGCTCAGCATCGGCCAGCAGGTAATGGGTCAGCAGCCAGGATTGGGCGTAGAAGGCCCAGCGTTGCTCTCGGTCGGTGAAATCGCGGGGCCGTTTGGACAGCAAATCCTCAACCGGCAACCAGCGGGACTGATTCAGCGTATGGATGCGTCCGGGGTTGAAACCGCCCATCTCGACCCTTTCCGGGTTGTCCACCTGGGCGGTCATGAAGAACTCGGCGAAGCCTTCCACAAACCATCCCGGATAGAAGCGGGGAAAGTTCTGATACATGAAGTGGTGGGCGTATTCGTGGAACAGCAGGTCGTCCCCGCTGCGCCGATTCACCACGGCGTAGACATCCGTTTCCGAGGCCGAATAGAAGCCGGCGGCCTTGGCCTCCGCCACAGCGGGGAAGACTTCGGCCAGGTCACGGCGCGTGTGCAGCAGATACACCGGCAGCTTACGCACGCCCACCAGCGCAGGGCGGTTGAACTGACGTCGCAGCAGTGCGTCGAACCGCTCGAGCTTTTCAGCATGCGGACGCAAGTCGTTTTCTGAGCCCTCGCCGTAAATGATGAAGCTGCTCGTTTCCGCTCGCCGCCATTCGGCCTGGGCCGACGTCGCCCACAGCGCCGTTCCCGCAGCGAAGAAAAGGGCGGACATGATTCGGGCGCGGCGTCGATTTTTTGCGCCATTGCATTGAAGCGGCATAAGAGAATTCCCCTGACACGTCGTCAGCTTAGGTCATGTTTATGATGTTCGCAAAACGGTGTTTCGCCGCATCGGCGGGTGCGGCGTCCGAACCTCGCCAGACCGCGGCCTGAGGGCGTGAAAGGAAGGCGGCCTCTTTCACGCACGAGGTCGTCATGCCTGCACTCATCGACAAGGTCGCCGTCATCACCGGAGCCAGCTCCGGCATCGGCGCCGCCGCCGCCCGCCTGTTCGCGCGCGAAGGCGCGGCGGTGGTCGTCACCGCCCGCCGCGAGGCCGAGCTTCTGGCCCTGGTCGCCGCCATCGAGGCCGAGGGCGGGCGCGCCGTCGCCGTGCCGGGCGACGTCCGCGACGAGGCCTTGGCCGAGCGGCTGGTGCTGACGGCGGTCAAACGGTTCGGCGGGCTGGATATCGCCCTGAACAATGCCGGGGCCATCGGCGCCAATGAGCCGACGCATGAGATCGCGCCAGAGCGCTGGCGCGAGACGCTGGACCTGAACCTGACGGCCGCCTTCCTGGGCGCCAAGCATCAGATCCCGGCCCTGTTGGCGCGCGGCGGAGGGTCGCTGATCTTCACCTCGACCTTTGTCGGCCACGCCATCGGCATGCCGGGCATGGCGGCCTATGGCGCGGCCAAGGCGGGGCTGGTCGGCCTGTCGCGGGTCATCGCCGCCGAGTATGGAGCGAAGGGCGTCCGCAGCAACTGCCTGCTGCCCGGCGGCACGGACACCGAGGCCGGGCGCGAGTTCGCCCACACGCCCGAGATCATCGCCTTCGTCGAAGGGATGCACGCCCTGAAGCGGATGGCGAGCCCGGAGGAGATCGCGCGCGCCGCCCTGTTCCTGGCCTCTGACGCCTCCAGCTTCATGACCGGGACGGCCATGCTGGTCGACGGCGGGGTGTCTATCAGCAAGACCTGAGACCGCCCTTGACCGCTTTCCGGTGCGGAGCGAGGCTGGCGCGTTCACCATGAGGCAGGAGGCCATCGTGCAACGTGTGTTCATATCCGGCGCCGCGGCGGCTGGGCTTCTGGCTTTGGCGGCTTGCGGGCAAGGCGATCGGGATCAGGCCCTCGCGCCTGTCGAGGCGTCTTCGGTCGAAGCCGCCTCGGCGGACAGGCCGAGCCAGACGGCCTCTACGCCCGCTCCAGGCGATGTTGACGCCCTTGTGGAAGGGACGCCGTTCCATGCGACGAGCATCATTCCCTGCGCCATGGCGGCGGCTCAGCCCATGGCGCAATGCCAGGCAGGGGTGATCCGCAATGCGGACGGCACGGCGGTGGTCAGGGTGACGCTCCCCGACGGCCGTATGCGCAACCTGTTCTTCGACCGCACCGGGGCCGTGGGCTCGGATGTCAGCGAGGCTGACGGGGCCGACGCCCAGGGCTTCAAGGCCGAGAAGATCGAGGATCTCTACAAGATCGCGCTCGGCAGGAAGGAACGCTATGAGGTGCCCGAGGCCCTGATCATCGGCGGCTGAGGCCGGCCTCAGCCGCGTTCCTTGGTCTTGGTGAAAGCCACCTTGGGGAAGCGTTCGGAGACGTAGCCCGTCTCCCACGCCGACTTGGCCAGGAAGACCGGGTTCTGGTCGATGTCGGCGGCCATCTGGGGCCGGTATTTTCCGGCGAAGTCCTCAAGGTCGGCCTTGGCGCCCGACACCCAGCGGGCCTCGGCGTAAGGCGACGGCTCGAAGACGACGTCCAGGCCGTATTCCTCGCCCAGGCGGTCGGCCATAACCTCGAACTGCAGCTGGCCCACGGCGCCGACGATGAAGTCCGCGCCCAGTTCCGGGCGGAACAACTGGGTCACGCCTTCCTCGGCCAGACCGACAAGCGCCTTCTGCAGGTGCTTGGCCTTCAGCGGATCCTTGACGCGGACGCGCTGCAGGATTTCCGGCGCGAAATTGGGCAGGCCCGCAAAGCGCACCAGACCGCTCTCCGACAGGCTGTCGCCGACGCGCAGCACGCCGTGGTTCGGAATGCCGATGACGTCGCCCGCATAGGCTTCTTCGGCCAGTTCGCGGTCCGAGGCGAAGAACATGATGGGGGCGTTCACCGACAACTGCTTGCCGGTGTTCTGGACCTTCAGCTTCATGCCGCGCTTGAAGCTGCCCGAGGCCATGCGAAACATGGCGATGCGGTCGCGGTGGTTGGGGTCCATATTGGCCTGGACCTTGAAGACGAAGCCGGTGACTTCGTCCTTGCTCGGCTCGACGGTGATGTCTTCGGGCGCGGGGGCGTTGCGGGTTTCGGGCGGCGCCTCCTTTCGGGCGGTCATGGTCTTGGGCGACGGGGCCCATTCGCCGATGGCCTTAAGCAGTTCCTCGATGCCGAAGTGGCGCAGGGCCGAGCCCCACAGCACGGGCGTCATGTGGCCTTCCAGAAACGCCTGACGGTCGAACGGCTTATAGCCCGCCTCGACCAGCTCCAGCGCATCGACCATGTCAGCCTGCTCCGTGCCTTCGAAGAAGGCGGCGGCGTCTGCGAAGGGCAGGGGCGCAGGGTGTTCGCCGTCATTGTCGGAGGTCTTGCGGGTGTAGGGTTGGAACCGGCCCTGGCCGCCGACCTCGGCCAGGCCGCGCAGGCGGTTGCCGCTTTCGGCGGGCCACCAGATGGGCGAGGGGTCCAACTGCAGACGGGACGCGATTTCGTCCAGCAGGGCCATCGGGTCTTGCGCCTCGCGGTCCAGCTTGTTGATGAAGGTGATGATCGGAATGTCGCGCAGGCGACAGACCTCGAACAGCTTCAGCGTCTGCGGCTCGATACCCTTGGCGGCGTCCAGCACCATGATGGCGCAGTCGGCCGCGGTCAGGGTGCGGTAGGTGTCTTCCGAGAAGTCCTCGTGGCCCGGCGTGTCCAGCAGGTTGAACATCTTGCCGTCGTGCTCGAACGTCATGACCGAGGCGGTGACCGAAATGCCCCGTTCCTTCTCGATCTTCATCCAGTCCGAGCGCGCCCGACGGTTCTCGCCGCGCGCCTTGACCGCCCCGGCCGCGCGCACGGCGCCGCCCGCCAGCAGGATGTGCTCGGTCAGAGTCGTCTTACCGGCGTCCGGGTGGGCGATGATGGCGAAGGTCCGACGGCGGTCGGCCTCCTGGGCGAGGGTCAGTTTGGACATGGAGCTTCCTTTAGGACGCGCGACCTACCGCGCCGGGGCTCAATTGTCGACGTTCACGATGCCGTGAGAGACCCTTCGCCTATGAGGGTTATTCGAGGCATGCTCGTTTTCGGGAGACGGCGGGCCATGAGTCCGCTGCACGAGGGAAGGGAAACGTCATGGCTCTGGCCCATCCAGGCAAGGTCGCGCCCGTACGGAACGAGCGCAAGATTCATCCGCTGGTCTGCTTTCTGGCCGGGTTCGCCCTGATCGTCACAGCCGCCGCCGTGGTGCACACGGTGTTCGGCATCCTGCTCTAAACGCGCCGAAGTCTTTTTAATCGTCGCCTGCGGGCTCCGACTGCGCCTGATCGCCATCGTCAATGAACGTTTCTTCGTCCTCGTCGGCTTCGGCGCGACCTTCGATCTCTCGTAGCAGGGCGCGCGCTGAGGCATTGGGCGCGTGGGGATTGTTCACCAGCGGTTGCAGCAAGGTCGCCGCCTCGGCCTTGCGGTCATGCTCCAACAGAGCCTGAGCCAGATTGAAGCGAACCGTGCCCAACTGCGGCGCCAGGATAAAGGCCTGCTCCAGCACGGCCACGTCGTTGTCATTTGGGTAGCTGTGGGCGTCGGCGCGGTTCTCGGCGATCAGGAGCAGGCTGGCGAAGTTGGCGTCGTCCGCAGCGTAGGCGCGTGACAGATAGTGTTGCGCTTCGATTTTAAGCTTCAGGGCGGCTTCCGCGTCGTCTTCCTCGGCGGCGGCGTCCATTCTAGCGCGTGCGAGGTATTGCAGGCCTTCAACGTGGTCCGGCTGGATCGTGAGCAGCCTTTGCAGCGGCGCCTCCGCGGCGGCGGCGTCGCCGAAATGCAACTCGGCGTGGCCCAGCGCCAGCAAGGCCAGCGGATCGTCCGGGTGACGGGCGGCGACGCGGCGCACGTCTTCGGCGGTGGCCGCGCGTCGCTCCTCTGGCACGCCGACCTTCAGTCTCTGGTTCAGCAGCAAGATGTCGTCGGCGGATTTGGGCATTGGGGTGACGGCGATCTCGACCTGATCGAAGGAGGTCTTCATCACCACATAGGTCATGCGATCACGCATGTAGCGGCGGAGAGTGCGTTGCAACTCCGTCGTCGTCATCCCCGTGGCGTCCTGCATGGCCTGGACCGGATCCGCGCCGTCGCCTACCGCCGCCAGATAGACGCCCAGGGTCTTGCGTCTTTCGGTGTCGCTCATGAACCAGTGGGTCAGCAGCCAGGCCAGCGGATAATAGGTCTCGCGATGGCGCAGCGAGGCGCCGGGCCGCTCGGCCAGAAGCTGCTCCATCGAGACCCAGGTTCCGTTGATCAGCCAATAGGCCTGGTTCTGATTGTAACGTCCGACGTGAATCTCGTCGCGTTTGAAGTCGGCTGTGGCGAAGTACTCGGCGAACCCCTCGATGAACCACGATGGATAGGCGTGGGAGAAATTCTGCATCATGAAGTGATGCGCGTATTCATGCTTGAGGGTGTGCATCTCCTCGTCGCGGCGAGCGACGCCGAAGATGTCTTCATCCGTCGCCATGTAGAATCCCGCGAGTTCTTCGGGCGCGTCCGGTTTGATCTGCAGCATCGCCGATCGCGAGCCCAACAGGTAGACGGGCAGTTTGCGATAAGTCGGCTGATCGAGATTGACGCCCAAGCGAATCCGCAACAGCCGGTCGAAGGACTCCAATTCCTGGGTGAAGCGACGCAACTGGTTCGCATTGCCGTCGCTGTAGACGATGAAGCGTTCGCTCTCGGCCTTCAGCCACCCGGCCTGGGCGGGGTTTGCTGCGGCCAGGGTCGCAAACACAAGCGCGCCGAAGCCGAGAGCGCCTTGCACCAGCCGCTGTCTGAATGCCTGAAACATCGATCTTCCCCCTGAAGTGGCAAGGAATATCGAACGATGTTCGGTTTTGGAAGAGGTCAGGCGGCCAGTCGGCCCCAGACCGCCTTGTCCGCCGTGGCGGCGTTCAGGGCGCCGCGACGGGCGCGTTGTTGCAGGTGGCGCAGGACGACTTCCGGCAGGACGCAGAAGCGCGGCTCGACCAGTTCGGGCGCGCAACCGGGTTCGGGCGCGGCGAACAGGGCGGCGTTGACGCCCTGAGCCTTGTGCGCGATCAGCCAGGCCAGACGGCGCGCGCGGGCCGGGTCCGTGCGGTGCAGGAGCGGGTCTTCGGCGAACAGCTCGCAACCCATCTCCAACACATAGTCGCAAGACAGGGTCTCGAACCGGCGCACGTCATGGCTCGGGGCCGGGCAGGCCTCGTCCAGATCAAAGACGACATCGTTCAAGAGAAACAGCATGGACCGCGCCCGCTCGCAGGACCGTTCTGGCCCCATGCGACGGGTTGTAGGGCGCCTGCGCTTGCGGTCCGGTTCACGAACGCGGTGAATGAGCCGGTTACCATTTTGGGCGGCCCTAACGCGCTTTGCGCTGCTTGGGGCGGCCTGTTTGAAGGCCGGCGAACCCATCGGGCGAGGGTCAGCCCTGCGTCTTTTCGGTCAGGAAGTGTCGCCCCTGGCGGTCCTCGATCTCGATGATCCAGAGGTCGGGGTCATAGCGGCGCTGGCGGTCCAGATAGGCGTCCAGTTCACTTTCGAATTCGCTGGCGACGGGCTGAATCCACAGGGGCTCGCCGTCCTGGCCGGTCGCCTCGGTCCACAGGCGGGCGGTGCGGGTCGCGGTGTCATAGGCCTTGACGATGACGGCCCCGGCGCGGGCGTCGCCCTTCTTCACCACCACGGCGTTGGCGCCCTCCAGTTCGGCGCGGCGGATCAGGGCGCTGACCCAGACGTCAGTGGAAAGAAGCAATTGGTTCACCCTGTTTGGACACGGACCCGGAACCGGCGGCGGCTAGGGTGGCGGCATGAAGATAGCGCCGTCGCCCCGCATAGTCAGCAGAACGCTGGCCGCGATCGTCGCCCTGACCCTCGCGGCCGGGACGGCGACGGCGGCTGGCGACGTCTATTATGAGCGGGCCTTCGTGCGGGCGGCGCAGGACAAGTGCCGCCTGTTCGAGCCGCGTCTGACGCAGGCGCTGGAGGCGGCGACCCTGCAGGCGCGCGGGGCGGCCCTGCGCGCCGGGCGCCCGGCGACCGAACTGGCCGCCACGGCCGGGCGGGCCAGGGCGCGGGCCGAGGCCACCCCCTGCGACGACGCCGAGCTGGGCCGGGTCAAGACGCGGGTGCGCCACGCCTTCGCCGGATGGTCGCGCGCGGCGCGGATCAATTTCCCCGGCGACAAGGCCGTGTGGAGCGCCGACCGTTTCGAGAGCAGCCGCGACGGCTGGCGCCTGTTTCAGGACGGGGCGACCGGCGCCTCGCCCGTGCGGTTCGGCCTGACCGGAAAGGCGCCGCAGGATGCGCGCCCGGCGGCGGTCGTCTCGTTCGTCGGCAAGCCTCGGCCCTATGCCGCGCGCATCGTCATGCGCGATGCGGCGCGTTCGCCCCGGCCGTGGCTGGCGGGGGACGGCCTGCCGCCCGAGGCCGCGCGCCGCGCCGTCTTCGCCGCCGGGTCCGATCTGGCGCCGCGCGACCTGCTGGCGTCCAGGGCGCGGGCGGGCGAGGTCTGGCGCTTTCCCGACAGCGCGGCTGAGGCTCTGGCGACGCTGGATCCACGCGAGCCTTTCCTGATCGAGTTCCTGTTCCGCGACGACAGCGTGGCGACGGCCCGCTTCGAGGCGGGCGACTTCGCCGCCGCCCGCGCCTTTCTGGCCATGGGGCCGGTCTAGGGCGTCAGCTGACGCGGGGTGGTGGGGCCGTAGTCCTCGTCGCCATAGATCATGACGGGGATGGGCGCGCGTCCGGCGCGCGGCCACAGGGCCTCGATCCAGTCGGCGGCCGTGTCGACGATGGCGTCCTGAACGCTGAAGCCGGGATCGCGTCCGAACATGGGCAGGTTTGGCTCGAAGCCTTCCTCGCCGTGGACGACCTCGAACAGGGTGCGGTGGGGCTCGATCGCCCGGTTCAGGACATAGAGGTCGGGGCCGTCCAGACTGACGTGGACGCTGAAGGCGCCTTCGCCGTCCTGATCGGGAAAGACGACGACGTGGATTTCGCGCGCCGCCTCGGGCAGGGCGGCCAGCAGGGCGCGGATGCGCGCCAGCGCCGGACCGTCGTGGGCGTCGAGCGTGGCGCGCAGGGCGGCGCGATAGGCGGTTTCGTCCATGAGCGTCCTCGTCGGGCCGGAGGCGCCTTTCCTATGCCGGGCGCGGCGGCGCCGTCCAGTTTGGCGGTTGCGGCGGGGCGATGCGGCGTGTTCCAGTGCGCGTCATGTTCGATCCCGCCCTGTTCGCCGCCTTTCTGGTCGCCATCACCATCCTGACCATCACGCCGGGGGTGGACACGGCGATGGTGCTGCGCTCGGCGGCGGCCGAGGGCGGGCGTTCGGCCGTCTTCGCCGGGGCGGGCATCCTGCTCGGCTGTCTGATCTGGGGCGCGGCGGTGTCGCTGGGCTTCGGGGCGCTGCTGCGGGTGTCGGAGCTGGCCTATACGGTGGTGAAGTGGGCGGGCGCGGCCTATCTGGTCTGGCTGGGGGCGCAGATGCTGTTCAAGCCGCGCAGGGGCCTGGGCGAGCCGGGCGCCGCATTACCTCCCAGTGGTCCCGTCGCCTTTCGGCGCGGCCTGCTGACCAATCTGCTGAACCCCAAGGTCGGCGTCTTCTACGTGACCTTCCTGCCCCAGTTCGTGCCGCAGGGGGCCAATGTGGCGGCCTTCACCTTCTTCCTGGTCGGGGTCCATGTGGCGCTGACCATCGTCTGGTTCGCCGGGCTGATCCTGGCGACGGCGCCGCTGGGTCGGTTCCTGCGTCGCCCCGCCGTGGTGCGGACGATGGATCGGGTTGTCGGCGTCGTCTTCATCGGCTTCGGGCTGAAGCTGGCCGCCTCGCGCGTCTGAGGCTCAGGCGTCCGGCGTCTCGAGCGGCAGGCGCACCGTCGCCGCCGTGCCGACGCCCAGCGCGCTGTCCAGCGCCAGCGTCCCGCCGTGCAGCCCGGCCAGGGCGCGGACCAGGGCCAGGCCCAGGCCTGACCCTTGCGCCCGCTGTTCGGCGTCGCCTGCCTGTTCATAGGGGCGGCCCAGGCGGGCCAGATCTTCGGCCGAAATGCCGACGCCGGTGTCGGCCACCGTCACCTCCAGCGCGTCGTCGGCCGCCTGCACCGAGACGGTGACGGTTCCGCCGGACGGCGTGAATTTCACCGCATTGGCCAGCAGGTTCAGCGTCATCTGCTTCAGCGCGCGGCGGTCGGCGCGGACGCTCAGCGCCTGGGGCGGCAGGACGGCGGCCAGTTCGACGCCCTTGTCGTCGGCCTGAATGCGGACCAGGGCCAGCGCCGCCAGCACGGGCTCGCGCGCGTCGAAGCGTTCCAGCGACAGCTCATAGCGGTCGGCCTCGATGCGGCTGACGTCCAGCACGTCGTTGATCAGGTCCAGCAGGTGGCCGCCCGCTTCGTGGATGGAAGCGGCGTAGTCGGCGTAGCGCGGCGGAACGGGGCCGAACAGCTCCTGTCGCATGGCGTCGGAGAAGCCGACCACGGCGTTCAGCGGCGTGCGCAGTTCGTGGCTCATGTGAGCCAGGAAGCGGGTCTTTCCGAGGTTCTGGGCCTCGGCCTCGGCGCGGGCGGCGTGCAGTTCGGCCTCGCGCGCGTGCTGCAAGGTGGCGTCCAGCGCCTGGACGATCAGGCGCGGCCCCTTGTCGAGCCGTCGCGCGACCAGCAGGATGCGCCGGTCCAGCGCCAGGCGCGGGGTGAAGCGGACCTGGGCCTCGCTTCCGTTACGCGCGCGGGCCAGGGTGGTCAGCACGGCGGCGCGGTCGGCCTCGTCCACTGCGGCCAGCAACCCCTCATCGAACAGCAGATCGACGGGCAGGGCGGCGGGCGCCGCGCCATAGGCGGACAGAGCGCGATACCGACCGTCGGCGTCCAGCGTCAGGGTCAGGCCCGGCTGGCCTGACAGGACGGCCTCGACCCGCGCCACGGCGTCCTCGGCGGCGGTCAGGCGGCGCGACTGGCGACGCAGGCCCAGGGCCAGACCCAGCAGGGCGGCGCTCGCCGTGATCAGGGCCGAGGCGCCGGCCAGGCCGCCGCCCGGCGTCGCCGGTCCGATGGCGACGGTGGAGATGACGCCGACCAGGGCCGCGCCGACCGAGGCCAGGGCGCCGAGGCCCGCGCGGCGTCGTCCGCCCAGCGCCAGCCCCGCCGCCAGGGGGGCGAAGACGAAGCCGGCCAGCGGCCCCGCCGCTCCGCCGGCCAGGGCCGCCGCCGTCAGGGCCGCCAGGGCCCACAGCGTCGTCAAGGCGGTTCTCAACGCCGTCGTGTCGCGCGCCAGCAGGGCCAGGCCCGCCACGCCCGGCGCGGCCATGACGGCCAGGGCCAGCGCCTCGGGCGCGGCCAGGGGGCGCCCTAGCCAGGCGGCGCCCAGGGCGCTCAGCCCGACGACCACCGTCCACCCGGCGTGCCAGGCGGCCACGGCGGCGCCGTCCCCGGCCTCGGCGGCTTCGGGGCGGCGGATGGGATCGAGAAGGGCGGTCCTAGACGTCACGGCCATCCGGGCGCAGGGGTTGAATCAGCCTTATAGATTAGACTGCGCCCCAGGCGCCCCCTAGCGCGCTCGCCTGTCGGGGGAGCGCCGAAGCGTTGAGAGAGGGGCGGTTGTGGCGAGGGCGCGCGCGGCCTATGTCGCGCCCATGACTTCCACCGCTGCTCCCGCCCGCTCCATCGACGAGACCCTGGCCGAACTGGTCGAGGAGTTCGACCTACTGGGCGATTGGGAGGGACGCATCGAATACGTCATCGATCTGGGCAAGGACTTGCCGCCCCTGCCCGAAGAGGCGCGGATCGAGGCGAACAAGGTGCCGGGCTGCGCCGCCCAGGTCTGGCTGTCGACGCGGGCCGAGGGCGATCGCCTGTTCTTTGACGCCGACAGCGACAGCGCCCTGTCCAAGGGCAACATCGCCCTGCTGCTGCGGCTCTATTCGGGACGGCTCCCGGCTGAGATTCTGGATTTTGACGCCAGGGCGGCGCTGGACCGGCTGGGCCTGCCTTCGGCCCTGACGCGGCAACGCGCCAACGGTCTGAACAGCATGGTCGGCCGCATCCGCGAAGCGGCGCTGGCGGCGGGCTGACCGCGCTTCTCGCTTCCGGTCGAACGCGATCGGGCGCATGATGGGGCGTCCTATCCTGTGCGGAGCGGTCCGATGCCGGTCCCGATGAAACGCGCGCCCGCCTTCTTCAATCCGATCCGAACGGCCGGCTGGAGCGCGGTCGGGCTGATCCTGCTGACGCCGCTGGCGGCCATGCAGTTCACCTCCGAGGTCGCCTGGGACGCGCAGGACTTCCTGTTCGCCGCCGTCCTGCTGATCGGGGCGGGCCTGCTGCTGGAGCTGCTGCTGCTGTGGAAGGCGCGGACGCCGTTGGTGCGGCTGGCGCTGGCGGGGGCGGTGGTCCTGGCCGTGTTGGTGATTTGGGCCGAGGCGGCGGTCGGGATCTTCTGAGCCCCGACCGCCTTGTCGCGGCCTACTGTTGCGGGCCGAGGAAGGGGAAGGCCCGCGCGTTGCTGAACTTGGCGGTGGCGTCGCCCGCGTGGGTGTTGATCTGGTTCTCGCCCAGCTCCAGCCGTTTGACCGGGGCGCGCGCAGAGAAGTCGATCTTCTTCAGGTCCACCCAGAAGGTGTTCGGCGTCAGGGCCGACTCGAAGAAGTAGAGCTGACGCTTGTGATCCACGACCGTGCGCCAGCGCGTCGAGGAGATGTTCGGCTGGTCCGGCGTCGAAATGCCGAACGGCACCGAGACGTTGCGGATCACGCTGAACACGCTGGCCACGGCCATGTTCTGGTCTTCGAACTTGGGAATGGCGTTGGCGTAGAAGGAGGCCCGCGCATAGCGATCGGCCGCCCGGTTGGTGCCCGGCAGCATGACCGTGCCGCCGATGCCCTGCCAATAGGTGTTCAGGGCCAACTGCTGATCGAAGGTCGGCGAGTTGGTCATCACCTGATAGTCGCGGCTGTGATGCACGACCAACTTGCCGTCGATGTATTCGAAGATGGCGCTGTCGCCGCTGCTGTCCGACAGGGACAGGTGCAGGGTGGTCAGGCGTTCCTGCCCCGGCACATTGTCGCTGACCAGAACGAACGGCTCGTCGCGCAGGCCTTCGACCGCCTCGGCCACGGTGGCGAAGTTGTCCAGCGCGTATTGCGCCCAGGCGGCGATGCTCAGGGCGGGCTTGTTCGGGTCGTGGGCCGGGTATTCCGACTCCACCAGCCACAGCACGTTGGCGACCAGGCCCATCTCGTTCACGCCGTCGACGGTCGAGATGTCATAGCCGCTGGCGATGACGCTGCCGTATTTGGACGTCCAGGTCAGGGAGTTGGGACCGCCAGACCCGTCCCGCGCCATGCCGCGCGGAAAGATCCAGAGGTTGGTCATGATCTCGTCCTTCCAGTCCATCGACCGGGCGGTGATCACCGCGCCGTCGTGGCCGTGGTAGACTAGGCGGGTGCAGGCCTCGGCCGCCGGAACGGCCAGCATGAAGGCGGCGGCCAGGGCGGCGACGCCCTTCTTCATTCCATTACGCATGTCGTCTCCTTGGGGTGAGGGCAGGGATCAGTAGGTCAGCGACAGGCCCAGCACCGGGCCGTGGCGCGTCACCTTCCAGTCGAAGCGCTGGCCGGTGAAATCGTCCTGCTCATAGTTCTGATGCAGCATCCGATAGCCGGCGTTGACCGAGACGGCGCCGCCCGCCAGCGGCGTGCGATAGGAGGCCAGGGCCTGCCAGGCCAGGCTGTGACGGTCGTCGTCGCCCAGGCCGCCGGCGTCGACCTGGGTGCGCAGGGTCCAGCGTTCGGACACGTCGCTCTCGACCCGCAGGCCCAGCAGCAGGTCGGTCCACTCGGCGCCCTTCTGCGTGGCGCCCAGCGGCGTGTTCAGCTCCGCCCGCAGCTTGCTCCAGCGAGCGCCGATCAGCGGCTCGACGCGGAAGCTGCGCGCGTCGCCGAAGGCGGTGCGACCGCCCACGGGATCGTCGATCAGGCGGAACAGCACCCCGCCCGAGACGGTGGTCGAGCGGGTGCCCAGCTCGGCCGGAACGCCCATCAGGGACACGCCCTCATTGGTCTTGGCGTACTGATAGTCGACGAAGGCGCCCCAGCGGCCCTTGCGCACCTCGACGTCGCCCATGACGACGCTCTCCAACTGGTCGAAGGCGTCCGAGGCGGACACGTCCACCGGCGCCTTGTGCCCGGCCAGGGTGACATTGCCGTCCAGCGAAGTCGCCCAGACATAGGGGCTGACGGTGATGCGCCACTGGTTGTCGGCGCCGGCTTGAGCGCTGGCGGAACCGGCGACGGCGAGGCCCGCCAGTCCTAGAAAGAGCGAGGCGGGGCGGAGGAACGTCATGGGGTGTCTACTCACTGCGACCGAGAGGATCGCCCTTGGGTAGAACGGCCATGCTTAAGTAATCGTAGATCAGCAATCTTTGATTGTGCGTCCCACATGACGGCGGCGCGCCGTCATGCGAGGCCGTAGTGCTCGGCCAGAGCCTGCAAACCCTGTTTCAGCAGGGTCTTGCCCTGTCGGCGGCGCAGGGACAGGGCCTGCTCCGCCAGTTGCAGCGACGTGCCGTGGATGCAGACCTGTTCGACCATGGCGCGCAGGCGCGGGCCGCAGGCGTCCAGCGCCGCCTGCACCCGCGCCGAGGCCGACAGCGCGCGGTCGCCCGGCTCGACCCGCCTCGCGCCGCCGCCCGAACGCGAGGTCGGCAAGGCGTCCCAGCGCATGGTCAGGGACGGACCGGCCGCCGCGATCTCGGCCTCGGCGCGCAGCCGTTCGCCCGCCGCGACCTCGGCCGGGGTCAGCCACGGACGGCCCGACTGGTCCTTGCGCCGGGCCAGCCACAGGATCGGGCTCTCGCCCAGATTGGCGCGGCGCATCGTCAGGCGGCCGTCGCTCTCCATCACCGCGCGCTCGCCCTCGATGACGCCGGGGCGGCCGGGCGGAGGAGCGGCGGGAGCATGGTCGTTGGCCGCCCGGGGCAGCCAGCCGCCGCCTTCGCGCAGGCGCAGGCCCGGCTGCTCGATCACGGCGCGGAAGACGGCCTCGTCCAGGGTCAGCACCACCCGGCTGCGCCGATCGCCGCCGAGGCGCAGGGGATAGGCGCCGTTCGCCTGATCCAGCCAGGCGCCGGGGCGTTGCAGCAGGCTGCGGGCGCGTTCCAGTTGACGGTTCATCGACGGCCTCCGATCTCGGGCGCCAGATCGACCAGGGGCAGCTCCATCACGGCCCGCAGCGCCCCCTCCAGCCCGTCCATCAGGGCGTCGTAGTCGGGCCGGTCGCGCTCGTCCTCGGCCCAGCGGCAGGCGGCGCCCGCCGTCGCCCGGTTCAGGCCGAAGGCGTGGGCCACCCGCTCCAGCGGCCAGCCGAACGAGACGTGCGCCAGATACATGGCCGACCAGCGCGCCCGGCAGGCCCGAGGCCGCACCCGCTCGCGCCGCGTCATCTCGGCGGTCGGCACGCCTAGGGCCAGGCCCGACAGCGACAGGGCCGCGTCCGCCCGGATGCGGTCGCCCTCCGTCACCGGCACGCGATAGGGTTCCATGATCTGCGCTTCCTCCCGTCATTCCTGTGGATGTCGCCATTATGAGTGCGTTCGGCGACCGAGATAGGAATGTTGTCCTATCAAACGTCAGAAACGGTCGCTTCCCCAGGCGGGGTCCGGTATCGGCGAGGGCGGTTGTGCACGTCCCCTGTGGAAGACGCGCCAGACGTCAACAGGGGAATGAGGGGACGGCGCCAAATAAATTAACGAATCCTTGACTCAGGACTCTGGACGGCGATTCGCAAATCACCTTAGGCGTTTCATATCGGGATGCGTTAACCCTTCTTAAGGTTTTGGCCCGTTAACGTTGGAACAAGGTTACCTGGCCGTCGCTCCCGCGCGGCTATCCCAAGCTTTGCCTGGAGGGGCAATAATGCGCGTCCTGCTGATCGAAGACGACCACGCGACAGCCCAAAGCATTGAGCTGATGCTCAAGTCGGAAGGCTTTAACGTCTATACGACCGACCTGGGTGAGGAAGGCATCGATCTGGGCAAGATCTATGACTACGACCTCATTCTGCTGGACCTGAACCTGCCGGACATGAGCGGGCTTGAGGTTCTGCGCCAGCTGCGCAACGGCAAGATCAATACGCCGGTGATGATCCTCTCGGGCAGCCATGAGATCGACACCAAGGTCAAGACCTTCGGCGGCGGCGCCGACGACTATCTGACCAAGCCCTTCCACAAGGACGAACTGATCGCGCGCACCCACGCCGTGGTCCGCCGCTCCAAGGGCCACGCCCAGGCCATCATCCACACCGGCGAGATCGCCGTGAACCTGGACGCCAAGACAGTCGAGGTGAACGGCCACCGTGTGCATCTGACCGGCAAGGAATATCAGATGCTGGAGCTGCTCTCACTGCGTAAGGGCACGACCCTGACCAAGGAGATGTTCCTGAACCACCTGTACGGCGGCATGGACGAGCCGGAGCTGAAGATCATCGACGTCTTCATCTGCAAGCTGCGCAAGAAGCTGGCGACGGCCGCCGGCGGCAAGCACTACATCGAAACCGTCTGGGGCCGCGGCTACGTCCTGCGCGACCCGGCCGAGGGCGCGATCACCGTCGCCGCCTGACGGCGACCGGCCTGAGCCTCCACTCAGGGCTGAACGACTGCAAACGCCCGTCGGGAAACCGGCGGGCGTTTTCCTTTGGTCGCTCCATAGGTTGCGCCTGGGGGGTGCGGCGCGCGATACATCCCCTCACGGATTGTTACGCCTGCGGCCTCGCCTTCGCAGGTGCAGCGCGCTAGTGAAACCCCGCATAAGGCGAGGCTGAGTCTCGCGAGACCACGGTTCAGGAACTACGAAATGACCAAGTGGGTGTATGGCTTCGGCGGCGGCTCCGCTGACGGCGACGCGTCGATGAAGAACCTTCTCGGCGGCAAGGGCGCGAACCTGGCCGAGATGTCGTCCCTCGGTCTGCCGGTGCCGCCCGGCTTCACCATCACCACCGAGGTCTGCACCTGGTATTACGCCAATCAGGAAACCTACCCGTCCGACCTGATCGATCAGGTCAAGGCCGCCCTGGCCCACGTCGAGGGCGTGGTGGGCAAGATCTTCGGCGACGCCGCCAACCCCCTGCTGGTGTCGGTGCGCTCGGGCGCCCGCGCCTCCATGCCGGGCATGATGGACACCGTCCTGAACCTGGGCCTGAACGATGAGACGGTCGAGGGCCTGGCCAAGCTGTCGGGCGACCGTCGCTTCGCCTTCGATTCCTATCGCCGCTTCATCACCATGTACTCCAACGTGGTGCTGGGTCTGGGCCACGACTATTTCGAAGAGGTGCTGGACGACCACAAGGATCGTCTGGGCGTCTCGGTCGACACCGAACTGACCGCCGAGAACTGGGAGAAGGTGGTCGCGGACTACAAGACCCTGGTCGAGCGCGAACTGGGTCAGCCCTTCCCGCAGGATCCCCAGGCCCAGCTGTGGGGCGCCGTCGGCGCCGTGTTCGAAAGCTGGATGAACGACCGGGCGAAATTCTATCGCCGCATGCACGACATCCCCGAAAGCTGGGGCACGGCCGTCAACGTGCAGTCGATGGTGTTCGGCAACATGGGCGAGACGAGCGCCACGGGCGTCGCCTTCACCCGCAACCCCTCGACCGGCGAGAACAAGCTGTACGGCGAGTTCCTGATCAACGCCCAGGGCGAGGACGTGGTCGCGGGCATCCGCACGCCGCAGTCCCTGACCAAGGCGGGCCGCGAGGAGATGGGCGAGACGGCGCTGTCGATGGAAGAGGCGATGCCGGAAGTCTTCGCCCAGTTCGTCGACGTGGTGGGGCGGCTGGAAAGCCACTACCGCGACATGCAGGACATCGAGTTCACGGTCGAGCAGGGCCGTCTGTGGATGCTGCAGACCCGCAACGGCAAGCGCACGGCCAAGTCGGCGCTGAAGATCGCCGTCGATCTGGCCTCCGAAGGCGTCATCTCTCAGGACGAGGCTGTCAGCCGCGTCGAACCGGCGGCGCTGGACCAACTGCTGCACCCGACGCTGGACCCCAAGGCGGCGCGCACTGTCGTCGCGGCGGGCCTGCCCGCCTCGCCGGGCGCGGCGACCGGCAAGATCGTCTTCGACGCCGATGAGGCCGAGCGTCTGGGTCAGAACGGCGACGCCGTCATCCTGGTCCGCGACGAGACCTCGCCGGAAGACATCCACGGCATGCACGCGGCGCGCGGCATCGTCACGGCGCGCGGCGGCATGACCAGCCACGCGGCGGTCGTGGCGCGCGGCATGGGGCGCCCCTGCGTCTCGGGCGCGGGCGAAATCTCGATCAATGAGAAGGCCGGAACCTTCACCGCGCGCGGCCGCACCTTCAAGGCGGGAGAGGTCATCACCATCGACGGCGGCAAGGGCGAGGTGCTGGATGGCGCCGTGCCCATGATCGAGCCTGAACTGACAGGCGACTTCCAGACCCTGATGGGCTGGGCCGACGGCATCCGCCGCCTGAAGGTCCGCGCCAACGCCGAGACCCCGCTGGACGCCCGCACCGCGCGCGGCTTCGGCGCCGAGGGCATCGGCCTGTCGCGCACCGAGCACATGTTCTTCGACGAGGCCCGCATTGCCGCCGTGCGCGAGATGATCCTGGCCGACGACGAGGCGGGCCGCCGCGTGGCCCTGGCCAAAATCGCCCCGTTCCAGAAGGCCGACTTCGTCGAGCTGTTCACCATCATGAGCGGCCTGCCGGTGACTGTGCGTCTGCTGGACCCGCCGCTGCATGAGTTCATCCCGCACACTGACGCCGACATCGACGCCCTGGCCGCCACGCAAGGCCTGGACGCCGCCAAGCTGAAGCGCCGCGCCCGCGAACTGCATGAGACCAACCCCATGCTGGGCCACCGCGGTTGCCGTCTGGGCGTGGCCTATCCGGAAATCTACGAGATGCAGGTCCGCGCCATCCTTGAGGCGGCGCTGCAGGTGAAGGCGGCCTCGGGCGTCGCCCCGATCCCGGAGATCATGCACCCGCTGGTCGCCCTGGGTCTGGAGATGAAGTATCTGCGCGAACTGACCGACCGCACTGCCAAGGCCGTGTTCGCGGACGCCGGGGACAGCGTGGACTATCTGGTCGGCACCATGGTCGAGCTGCCGCGCGCCGCCCTGCGCGCCGCCGATCTGGCCGAACACGCCGAATTCTTCAGCTTCGGCACCAATGACCTGACCCAGACGACCTTCGGCATCAGCCGCGACGACTCCGGCCACTTCCTGCAGGCCTATCTGGACAAGGGCATCTTTGAGACCGACCCCTTCGTCCGTCTGGACCAGAACGGCGTGGGCGACCTGATCCGCATCGCCGAGGAGCGGGGCCGTTCGGTCAAGCCCGGCATGAAGATGGGCATCTGCGGCGAACACGGCGGCGACCCGTCGTCGATCGCCTTCTGCGAGACGGTCGGCCTCGACTACGTTTCCTGCTCGCCCTATCGGGTGCCGATCGCCCGCCTGGCGGCGGCGCAGGCCGCGCTGAGCGCACGCTCGGGCGAGGAACGTGAAAAGGACCGCTGAGGCCCTTTCAATCGACGACAAGAGAAGGGCGATCCGAAAGGGTCGCCATTTTCATGCCTGGAAATAGTCATCCTTCGCGGAACGTGGTGTGTGCTTTGGCCCGCACAGTTGTCTGCTGCTGTATCAAGCACAGGGAACGGCGCTGTGCGCTCGAGCTTTGTTTCTCCGCAAGGTGGTCAGGCCAGGCCTGTTCATCACAATAAGGAGTGATTGAAGCTCATGCGTAACGTTATTCTCTCCGCCGCCGCCCTTTCTGTATTCGCCCTGCCGGCTGCGGCCCAGGTCGTGCAGCCGGGCGGCCCCACCTACTACGGCACGCTCGGCTATTCGCAGCTGGACCATTCGGATGGGAACCTGGGCGCCGTAACCGGCCGTCTGGGCGCCAAGTTCAACCCCTATTTCGGCGTCGAGGGCGAAGGCTCGATCGGGGTGAAGGACGACGACTTCACCATCGCGGGGGCCAAGGGCAAAATCGAGCATGACTATGATCTGGCCGCCTATGCGGTCGGCACCCTGCCGGTCACGCCCAACTTTGAACTGTTCGCACGCGGCGGTTACGGCACCACGCAGATGAAGGCCGAACTGGCCGGCGTCGAGCGCAAGGCCGACGGCGAAAGCTGGAACTACGGCGTCGGCGCCAACTACTATTTCGACGGCCAGAACGGCCTGCGCGGCGACTGGACCCGTCGCGACTTCACCGACGACGGCGGCGAAGTGGACGTCTACTCGGTCAACTACGTCCGTCGTTTCTGATCCGATTCCCGGCGGATCGGTTGGGCGCGCTTCCCGGCGGAGCGCGCCCTTTCTTTTGCATCATTTAGGTAACGACGTGTGTGTCTTTTGCGTAACT
The DNA here is from genome assembly GCF_002478355.1 of Brevundimonas sp. UBA7507. Taxonomy (NCBI): domain Bacteria; kingdom Pseudomonadati; phylum Pseudomonadota; class Alphaproteobacteria; order Caulobacterales; family Caulobacteraceae; genus Brevundimonas; species Brevundimonas sp. UBA7507. The sequence goes on from NZ_DLNP01000008.1 coordinate 138,267, forward strand.
CGTGTTGTGTTTGACCGCTTCGCCTATGGAACGAGTGTAGCGGCGCAACCATTTAAGCTTCGTTGGATGGGGCATGTGATCACAGAAGTCACATCATCTAAGGAGTATGAAATAATGCGTAATGTTCTTCTCGCCGCCGCTGCTGTGTCTGTTCTCGCCGCTCCGGCGTTTGCTCAATCGAACCCTGAGCCGCGTGGCTATGGTTCGCTGGGCTACACGCACATGGAAGGCGATGCGGCCCAGACCGGCGCCGTGTCCGGCCGCCTGGGCGTCAACCTGAACCGCTACCTGGCCGTGGAAACCGAGGTCGGCGTAGGGGTCAAGGACAAGGACATCACCGTCGCCGGCGTCGACGGTCAGATCAAGCACGAGTGGGACGCGGCCGGCTATGTCGTCGGCAAGTATCCCGTCGGCGACAAGTTGGAGCTGTTCGCTCGCGGCGGCTACGGCCACACCGAGCTGAAGCAGGAGCTGGCCGGCTCGGAGAGCAAGGTCGGCGGCGACAGCTGGAACTACGGCGTCGGCGCCAACTACTACCTGGACGGCGTCAACGGCGTCCGCGCCGACTGGACCCGCCGCGACTTCCGCGACGACCGCGGCGAGGCTGACGCCTATTCGGTCAGCTACATCCGCCGCTTCTAAGCGCGGATGGTCTGAAATGACGAAGGCCCGCTCCAGTCGGAGCGGGCCTTTTTCGTTGGCCGATTTTCTAGGCGGTCAGGCGACGCCCGGCGCCAGGGCCCAGCGCAGCGACCCTTCGCCGAAGGGGCGGATGAAGAAGTCGCGATAGCGTTCGAACACCTCGATGATCTTCATCTTGAGGTCTTGAGTCACTGACTCGCCGCGTTGGCGTTTCAGCGCCGCGACGCAGTTGATCACCATATCCTGATGGGCCGAACCGCCCATGCGTTGCAATACCGTGGCCACATCGTGCGCCAGCGGATCACTGAGTTTTTCAGCCCAAGGCGAAGCTGTCTGAGTCATTCGGGCGCCGTCCCCCCTGCTTCTCGACGCGTTACGGTTTGCAAAAATTTCCGAACAGTGCAAGCGGCGCCGGAAATATTGATTCCTGATCGGGGCGATCAGGGGCGCTTTTGCACAAAAACCGTGCCGGCCGAATAGCCTGCGCCGAAGCTGCAGATCAGGCCCGTGTCGCCCGGCGCGAAGCCGTCGTTATGCAGGTGGAAGGCGATGATCGACCCGGCCGAGGAGGTGTTGGCGTAGTCGTCCAGGATGATGACGTTCTCGCTCGGCTCGGGCTCGCGGCCCAGCACCTTCTTGCCGATCAGGGTGTTCATGTTGATGTTGGCCTGGTGCAGCCACATCCGCTTCAGGCCGTGGGTGTCCAGGTCCAGCTCGGCGGCGTGATCCAGGATCATCTCCGAGACCATCGGCACCACTTCCTTGAAGACCTTGCGGCCCTGCTGGACGAACATCTTGTCGGTCAGGCCGTCGGACGAGACCGGCTCATGCCCGTCGGTCGGCAGGGCGGCGCGGTTCAGGAAGCCGAAGTTGTTGCGGATGTTGTTGGAGAAGCTGGTCTGCAGCCTGGTCCCCAGAATGTCCCAGCCGCCGGGTCCGGCCTGATCCTCGGCCTCGATGATGACGGCGGTGGCGACGTCGCCGAAGATGAAGTGGCTGTCGCGATCCTTGAAGTTCAGGTGCGCCGAGCAGATTTCCGGGTTCACCATCAACACGGCCTTGACCGAGCCCGAGGCCACGAAGTCCGCCGCCGTCTTGATGCCGAAGGTGGCGGAACTGCACGCCACGTTCATGTCGAAGGCGAAGCCCTCGATCCCCAGCGCCTGCTGCACCTCAATGGCCATGGCGGGATAGGGGCGCTGCATGTTCGACGCGGCGCAGATGACGGCGCCGATCTCGCTGACCGGCTTGCCCCAGGCCCGGATGGCGTCCTGGGCGGCCTTTACCGCCATTTCGGCCATGATCGACAGTTCGTCGTCGCCGCGCGCGGCCAGATGCGGCAGCATCCGCTCGGGGTCGAGGACGCCCGACTTGTCCATGACGTAGCGCGCCTTGATGCCGGAGGCCTTCTCGATGAAGGCTTCGGACGAGGGCGTCTTGGCCTCGATCTCACCGGCGGCGATGGCCTCCGCGTTGGCGGCGTTCCAGCCTTCGGCCCAGGCGTTGTAGGCGCTGACCAGCTCCTCGTTCGAGATCGACTGTTCCGGGGTGAACAGGCCGGTGGCGGAGATGACGGCTTTTTGCACTGTGTAGTTCCCTGACGCTCGGCGCGCGGCGCCTCGCTGCATGAGGGAACATGGAGTCCCCGGCGCTCGACAAGCCTTATGTCGGCGCCTCGCGGCGAAGTTCGGGCGCCTCGCGGGCCGGACTCAGTCCGTTGCGATGACGAACGTCCTCAATAGGCCGGGGGAAGGCTGCGGTCGAGACTGGCCTTTATGCCGCGCCACCAGCGATTGATGCGGCCGCGCGGCGGGGCGGGCAGGGGATGGTTGCGCGCGGCGATTAGGGCCTCGACCAGATCCTCGGCCTCGCACGGCCAACCGTCCGGCGTGACATAGACCGGATAGCCGATCAGGGCGGCGTGGATCAGGTTTTGCAAGGAAGCGCGGCGGGTGCGGCGCTCGAACGTCAGGCGGTCGTCGGTCAGGCCCCAACCGGCATAGAAGGGGCGGCCATAGACGCTGACCGGCTTGCCCCGCATCAGGGCCTCGAACCCGGTCAGGGAGGTCAGGGTGGCCAGCCGGTCGCAGGCGTTCAGGCAGTCGATGATGTCCAGATCATCGGCCGAGGCGTCGACCTCCTCCATCGCCGAGTGGTCCAGCAGGCCGGGCCGGTTGCCCGCCGTCACGTCCGGGTGGTTGCGATAGATCAGAAAGGCGTCCGGATGATCCGCCCGCGCCGCCTTCACCAGACCGGAGTTGGTGCGCAGGTCCGGCCCGCAGCCCATCATGATCGAGCGGTCGTTCTCGACCTGACCGACGACCAGCAGGATCGGCTTGTCCTTGGGCCAGTGCGCCGGGACGCCCGCGCCCTTCAGATTGTATTTCGACAGGCCCGCCTCGACCACGCGGGCGCGAAGGGCCTCGGCGCGCGCGGCCTGATCCGGCGCGGGTTCGCCCGCCTCGATCAGGCTCTCGAGACGGCTGGGGCGGGTCGGATCATAATAGACGCCCTGATCGTCCAGGGCGACCGACAGGGCGCCGAAGAAGTCGGAGCCCAGCCCGCGCGAGCGGATGAAGCCGTCCTCCATGCGCACGACCGGCCCCTCGAAGGCGTCGGCGGCGGCGCGGATCTGCGGCGTCTCCTTGCCGGCCCACCAGATCAGCCTGCCGTCCGTCGCCCGCGCATGGACGACGGCGGCGGACGAGCGCCAGAAATAGCGGACGCGGCCCTTGGGCGAGTTCAGCAGGCGGCGCACCGGCGGCCGCTTGGCCGGGGCGAAGCCGACCGCCGCCCAGTCCCCCGCCAGCCGGTCGGCTCGGTCGCGCAGGGCGATCAGCCGTTCCAGCGCCTGTTCGGCTTCGCACCGCTGGCCGGTGACAGGATCGACGTAGCGGGTGTAGGCGATCAGGGCCGCCGCCGCGATCTGCTCCAGATCGCGCGCCACGCCGCGCCGCCCGGTCTGCACCGCATCCGTAGTCAGCCCCCAGCCCGAATAGAAGGGCGCGCCGAAACAACGCACCGGCAGGCCCCTCAACAGCGCCTCGAACCCCAGCGCCGAGGTCACGACATAGACCGCATCCACGCCCGCCAGCAGATCGGCGGGCCGCACGTCGGTGTCGATCAGGGTGACGCCCTGAAGCTGGTCCGCCGGGATGCAGCCCTGTTTGCGCCCCGCCGCCACGGCGGGGTGGCGTTTGACGATCAGCTGGGCGTCCGGTTCGTCGCGCCGGGCGGTCGCCAGCATCTCGGAGAAGCTCTGCTCGCTGGCCAGTCCATAGCCGATGGAGGCGTCGCCGAAGGTCTGGTCCACGATCAGCACCCGGCGGCCAGGTTTCAGCAGGGCGGCGTCCAGCGGCCCGCCCATATTGGTCTTGGACACGCCGGAGGCGACGATGCGGTCGATCAGGCCCCGCGCGCGGGCCTTCATGGCGGCGTCGCACCAGTCGGGGGCCGTCTGGATCAACTGCTCCAGACGGCTGGGCCGGGTCGCGTCGTAATAGACGCCCAGATCATCGACGATGAGACTGAGGCTGGTCGCCCCGCTCTCGCCCAGACCGACCGAGCGCAGGAAGCCGTCCTCCAGCGCGACATAGGGTTTGCCGTGCTTTTTCGCCCAGCGTCGGCCCGCCTCCGCCGTCGGCTTCATGCCCCAGCCGAGGACGGCCTCGATCGACGACCCCGGCAGGGCGGACAGGTCGTAATCGGGCAGGAAGGCAGAGAGGAACGGCACCTTCAACACCCCCGGCGCACAGACCCAGGCGCGGGTTTTCGACGGGGGCGGAAGCGGTGCGGTCATGGGATGGTGTCTAAGGTCTGCCGTAGGAAGGCGCCACCCCATGCTTCCTTCTCCCCTTGTGGGAGAAGGTAGGCGAGCGGAGCGAGGTCGGATGAGGGGTCTCTCAGCCGACGGTGAAACCCCTCATCCGTCGGCCTTCGGCCGCCACCTTCTCCCACAAGGGGAGAAGGGATTACAGCGCCGCCAGCAGCGCCTGCGCTTGTTGCAGATGCAGCCGTTCCACCATCTCACCCTCGACGCGGATGACCCCCAGTCCGGCGGTTTCGGGCGCGGCGAAGGCGGCGACGACCTTGCGCGCCCATTCGACCTCGTCGGCCGACGGTCCGAAGGCGGCGTTCGCCCCCGCGATCTGCGACGGGTGGATCAGGCTCTTGCCGTCGAAGCCGTACAGCCGCCCCTGCGCGCACTCGGCGGCGAATCCGACTTCGTCCTTGATGCGGTTGAACACGCCGTCGATGACGCTCAGGCCGTTGGCGCGGGCGTGGGCCACGATCGCCGCCAGCCACGGTTTCAGCGGCTCCCGGTCGGGCGCGGCGCCGGTCTTCAGATCCTTGGCCAGATCGTTGACGCCCAGCATCAGGCCGCTCAGGGCGCCATCCGCCCCGGCGATGTCGCGCAGGTCTACAAGGGCGCGCGGCGTCTCGATCATGGCCCACAGGTCGACGCCGGGACGCAGCGCCGCCGACAGGGCGTGGACCATGGCCGCGCTCTCGACCTTGGGCGCGACGATCAGGTCGACCGGGGCGTCGCGCAGGGCTTCTAGGTCGTCGGCGCCCCACGGCGTGTCCAGACCGTTGATCCGCACGCCGAGGCGCGGGCCGAAGCCGCCTTCCTGCGCCGCCGCGACCGCCGCCGCGCAGGCCTCGGCCTTCATTTCGGGCGCGACCGCGTCCTCCAGATCCAGCACCGCCACGTCGCAGGGCAGGGCGCGGGCCTTCTCGATCGCCCGCGCATTCGAGGCGGGCAGGTACAGGACGCTGCGCGCGCGCATCAGACCTTGCCCGTGACGGGGATCAGGGCGCCCGTCACGGCCCGCGCTTCGGGCGAGGCCAGGAACAGGATGACGGCGGCCAGATCGGCGGGCGCGACCCATTTGGCCGGATCGGCGTCGGGCATGTCGGCGCGGTTGGCCGCCGTGTCGATGATGGAGGGCAGGACGGCGTTGACCGTCACCGAGGTCGACTTCAGCTCTTCGGCCAGGGCCTCGGTCAGGCGGTGGACCCCGGCCTTGGAGGCGGCGTAGGCGCCCATGCCGTGCCCGGCCTTGATCGCGCCATTGGCGCCGATGTTGACGATGCGGCCTTCGCTTGAGGCTTTCAGATGGGGCAGGGCGGCGCGGCTGGCGTTCAGCGTCGTCTTGACGTTGAGGGCGTGCATCCGATCGAATTCGTCGCCCTCGCCCTCGACCGGGCTCCAGACGAAGCCGCCGGCGATGTTCAGCAGGGCGTCCAGACGGCCGAAGCGGGCGACCACGGCCTCGATCGCCGCCTTGGCCTGGGCGGGGTCGGTCAGGTCGACGCCGCCGACCTCCAGCACGCCGTCAGGGACGACGTGGCCGCTGGCGTGATCGATGACGGCGACGGTCCAGCCGGAGGCCTGCGCGGCCTCGACCACGGTCCGCCCCAGGGCGCCGTGCCCGCCGGTGATTGCTGCAACCCGTTCGCCCATCGTCTCGCTCCTGAATGGTTCGGCGCGGACCATAGCGGCGCGCGTCGCGGGATCAATCGGCGATCAGGCGTCCCACAGCCGCGCGGCGCCGCGCACGCCCGAGGAATCACCCCATCTGGCCGGAACGATCCGCCCCTCCCAGCTGTCGGAGAAGACGTAGCGCGCCACGATGTCGGGCAGGCGGTCGTAAAGCTCGACCACGTTCGACATGCCGCCGCCCAGCACGAAGACCTCCGGGTCGGCCAGGTTGACCACCATGGCCAGGCCTCGTCCCAGCCGGTCGATGTAGCGGTCCAGCGCCGCAGCGGCCTGGGCGTCGCCTGCGCGGGCGGCGTCGACGACGGCCTGCGCTGTCCACGCCCGTCCGGTTGTCGCCTGATGGTCGCGCTGGAAACCCGTGCCGGAAATCCAGGTCTCGAGGCAGCCGCTCAGGCCGCACCAGCAGGCGGGGCCGGGCGCCTCCTCCGCCGAGGGCCACGGCAGGGAGATGTGGCCGATCTCGGCGGCGACGGCGTGCGCCCCCTCGACCAGCTTGCCGTCGATGACCAGCCCGCCGCCGCAGCCGGTGCCCAGGATGACGCCGAACAGGCTGGCGACGCCTGCGCCTGCGCCGTCGGCCGCCTCGGACAGGGCCAGGCAGTTGGCGTCGTTGGCCAGCCGCACCGGGCGGCCCAGGGCGGCCTCCAGGTCCTCGGCCAGGCAACGGCCGTTCAGATAGGTGGAGTTGGCGTTGCGGATCAGCCCGGTGCGCGGCGAGGGCGAGCCGGGAATGGCCAGGCCGACCGATCGCGCCGGTCCGGCCTCGGCCTCGACCCGCGCGATCAGGTCGGCGACGAGGTTGAGGGCGGCCTCATAGGTTCCGGGGTTCGGCTCGCGGATTCGCGCGGCGAAGGCGCCGGACGCATCCAGCGCCGCCGCCTCGATCTTGGTGCCGCCGAAGTCGATTCCGATCCGCATGAAGTGGGAGGTAGCACGGCCGGGGGGGGCGCGTCGTCCGCTGAACCCTCTCCTGATGGGAGAGGGCTTGAGCCTCCAAGAGCCGAAGGCGATTGGAACAGGCGAAAGGGTGAAGGTTCAATCCTGTCAGTCGGCGTAAGCCGTGGCGCAACGGCCTGCGGCCGACTTCCTCGTGCGAACCCTCACCCTTTCGCGCCAGAACGATCGCTGCGCTCTCGTGCGCTCAAGCCCTCTCCCATCGGGAGAGGGGAATGGTTTCACCCCGCGCCGAACACCTTGGCCATCAGCCGTTCCAGCGCCGCCGCGTCCACGGCGTCGAAGGCGGCCGTCTCGGTCGCGTCCATGTCCAGCACGGCGATCAGGTCGCCCGCCGCGTCCAGCACGGGGACCACGATCTCGCTGGCCGAACGGCTGTCGCAGGCGATGTGGCCGGGGAAGGCGTGGACGTCCTCGACCACCTGGGTTTCGCGCGTCCTGGCCGCCGCGCCGCAGACGCCGCGCCCGAACGGAATGCGCAGGCAGCCCAGCGTGCCCTGATACGGACCGACGACCAATTCGTCGCCCTTGGCCGCGTCCACGACGTAGAAGCCGGTCCAGAAAAAGACGGGGAAGGCGTCCGCCAGCATCGACGCCACCGTCGCCATGCGCGCCGTCAGGTTCGGTTCGCCGTCCAGAACGGCCAGGATCTCAGCCTCGACCTCGGCATAGCGTTCGGCCTTGTCGGCGGGGCGGTCGTCACGGGCGACGTAGGACATCAGGTGGGGCTCAACGCAATCTAGGGAACGGTATATTCGCCGCAGTCAGGCAGGGGCGCCTCGGGAACATAGCCGTTCGCCGCCGGATCGAAAGTGAAGACGCGGCGCACGCTGCATTCGGCGTCGACGGCCTTGACCAGATCCTTCGGCTTCAGCGGCGGTTTGGCGAGGGAGTCCTCGTTGCGCGACACCGGGCCGGGGAAGGTGGTTGCGGTGGAGGCGTAGGTCAGGCGCGGCGGAAAGGCGTCGCCCTCGGCCTTCAGCTCGGCGGCGAACTCATATTCGTCATGACAGGCCCCGGCGCGCTGCTTCATGTCCTCTTCGCCGAAGCAGGCGCGGATCATCAGCGAACCGGACATTGGAACGGTCAGAATCTCCTGCGGCGCCTCGCCGGGAATGAAGCGGATCAAGGTCCGATAGGAGGACGTGCCCCCGCCGCCCGAATACATGGCCTGCAACTCCATGTCGGCGCCGAGGATGATCTCGTCGCTTCCGGCGCGGCGCAGGATGGCGCCGGGCTTCCAGAAGCCTTCGGAGAGTTCGCTTTCAAGGCTGTGGGACGCCACGGGCGTCCGGCCGCTGGGCGGGCCGTCATAGAGGCGCAGCACCTGACGCTCCTGGGTCTCGTCCGTCTCGATCAGGGCGCACCAGCGGCGATCGACGGTGCAGGCCGGGATGGCCTCGCCCTGAGCGGATGCCGGAATCGGCTCCAGAGCCTCGAAGGCGGGCTCCGGGGAAACAGAGGCCAGAAGGGCGGCGAGGAGAAGGGCGGTCATGACGCGTCCTTGAATGGAGATGAAGGCGTTCGGATTTGGTAGGCCCGGAGGGACTCGAACCCCCAACCAGACCGTTATGAGCGGTCGGCTCTAACCATTGAGCTACGGGCCCCCGAAGCATGGCAGGGCGTGCCTAGCAGGCGGCGGGGCGGCTGCAAAGCCGCCTTGGACCTGTCACGCTTTTCACACCGATGAACGGAACCTGCACAGGGGTCTTTTGCGTTCGTTCAGCTTGAAACGGTCAAGTTAGGCCGTGGCTGGCGAACACGCCCGCCCAAATGAATTCGACGGAGACCTCGTAATGACCCGCACCGCACGCGCCCTGATGCTGGGCACGGCCCTGATGACCTTGGCGGCGCCGGCCGTCGCGTCTGCTCAATCCCAGCCCGGCGGCTCTTCCCCGATGCAGGTGCACGCCATGGCTCAACAACCCGCCCTGAACCTGTCGGCCTATGGCGAGGTCAAGGTCGCGCCGGATCAGGCCACGATCAACTTCGGCGTGGTGACCGAGGCCCCGACGGCTCAGGAGGCCATGGCCCAGAACGCCCAGCAGATGACCCGCGTCGTCGCCGCCCTGCGCCGCGCCGGGATCGCCGAGCGCGACATCCAGACCTCGGGCCTGAACCTGTCGGCCCAGTACGACTATCAGCAGAACGAACCGCCCCGCTTGCGCGGTTATCAGGCCGCGAACCGCGTCACGGTGACGATCAACGACCTGAGCAAGGTCGGGACGACCGCTGACGCCGTGGTCGCGGCGGGCGTCAATCAGATCGACGGCATCAGCTTCGGCCTGAAGGATCCGAAGGCGGCCGAGGACCAGGCTCGCGTGCTGGCCGTGCGCGCCCTGCAGGACAAGGCGCGCCTGTACGCCCAGGCTCTGGGCGTCGACCTGGGGCCGGTGCGCTCCCTGACCGAGGGCGGGGGCTATACGCCCGAGGTGCGCCCGCAGGCCATGTACGCCCGCGTCGCCATGGACGCCGGCGGCGCCTCGACCCCGGTTTCAGCGGGCGAGCTGACGGTTCGCATCGATATCAGCGGAACCTACGACATCGGCCGCTGATCGCGACCTTGCGATGAATGAGGGGGCTCGTCGGCGACGGCGAGCCCCTTTTTCATCAGTTTATTACCGTCCGTTCATTTGACGCGCCGGGCGCGGCCTCTATCCTCACGCTTGGCCGCCTCTGGCCGCGATCCTGGACGTCCGCCTTTCCATGAAGCAGTTCTTCCTCACCATGCTGGGCGTCTTCGCCGGGCTTGTGGCCTTCTTCGTCGTTCTGCCCGTGGTGGCGCTGATCTTCTTCGCCATGGCGGCCGGGGCCTCCAAGCCGACCACGCCCGCCCATACGGTGCTGGAGCTGGACCTGCGCAGCGGCCTGACGGATCAGACGCCGGTCAATCCCTTTGCGGCGTTCAGCGGCCCCAGCATGTCGGTGGTTCAGGTCGTGGACGTGCTGGCTCAGGCGGCGGCCGACGACAACGTCAAGGTGCTGCTGGTGCGCGCGCCGGAAGTCGGGATGACGCCGGCCTCGGCCGATGAAGTGCGCCAGGCGATCGCCCGCTTCCGCGCCTCGGGCAAGACGGTGATCGCCCACAGTCAGGGCTTCGCGCCGATCGGCGCCGTGACGTCCAGCTATATGGTCGCCGCCAGCGCGGATCAGCTGTGGCTGCAGAACACGGCGAACTTCCAGGCGACGGGTCTGGCTGTCGACAGCGTCTTCCTGGGCCGCGCCTTCCAGAAGTACGGCGTCAAGGCCGACTTCGAGCAGCGGTATGAGTACAAGAACGCCGTCAACGAATTCACGCAGAGCGACTTCACCGCTCCGCACCGCGAGGCCATGGTCGCCTGGATGGGCTCCATCTACGATAGCGCCATCGCCAATATCGCCCGCGACCGCAAGACCACGCCCGAGGCCCTGAAGGCCGTGATCGAGGCCGGTCCCTATCCGGCGGAACAGGCCCTGTCGCTGAAGCTGGTCGACAAGATCGGCCAGGTGGAAGAAGCCGAGGCCGCCGCCAAGACCAAGGCAGGCAAGAACGCCAAGATCGTCAAATTCGGCGAGTACGCCTCGCTGAAGGGAACGCGTAACACCTCAGGCTCCGGCTCGGCCAAGTCGGCCATCGCCATCGTGGGCGGCGAGGGCGCCATCATGACCGGCCGCGGCGACAACGACTCGCCCTTCGGCGGCGGGACCAGCATCCGCTCGGACGACACGGCCAAGGCCATCTATGAGGCCATCGAGGACAAGGACGTGAAGGCCATCGTCTTCCGCGTCTCCTCGCCGGGCGGTTCTCCGGAAGCGTCTGAGCAGGTCCTGGCCGCCGTGCGCGCGGCCAAGGCGGCGGGCAAGCCGGTGGTGGTGTCGATGGGGGCCTACGCCGCGTCCGGCGGTTACTGGATCAGCTCGGAAGCCGACTGGATCGTGGCCCAGCCCTCGACCCTGACCGGCTCGATCGGCGTCTTCGGCGGCAAGTTCGTCCTGGCCGACGCCCTGGGCCGCTTCGGCGTCGACATGCGCGGCTTGTCGGTCGGCGGCGACTACGCCGACGCCTTCTCCACGACGCAGAGCTTCGATCAGGGGCAGCGCGCCGCCTTCGCCGCCTCGATGGACCGCATCTACGAAGAGTTCGTGGCCCGTGTGGCCAAGGGCCGCAAGATGCCGGTCGAGCGCGTGCGCGAGATCGCCAAGGGCCGTGTCTGGACCGGCGCTCAGGCGCACGGCCTGGGTCTGGTCGATCAACTGGGCGGTCTGGAGGAGGCGGTCGCCAAGGCGCGTCAGCTGGCCAAGATCCCGTCGTCCGAGACGGTCCGCTTCAAGCGCTTCCCGCAACCGCAGACGCCGTGGGAGGCGCTGGCGACCGCCTTCGGCGCCTCGGGTCAGGCCGCCGAAACCATGGTCAAGGTCGGCCAGGTAATGGGCGATCCCGCCGCCCAGGCCATGCTGAGCCGCGTCGAGGCCGACCGGATGCGCAGCCGCGGAGCGGTGGTCCTGGCGGATCAGCCGGCCTTCTGAGGCTTGGCCGGGACAACAAATGTGACTGGCGCGTGATGTCGCAGTGCATTGACCGTTCAGGTCGATGGACCGACATTGCGCTTCAGGCGTTCATCAGGACGCTGAGAGAGGCTTTGAGTTCATGATCAACTCCGACCCGATGGGCCAGCTGGGTTTCAACGCGCGCCGTCGGCCCGGTTCCGGCCTGCTGGCGCCCTTCGTCTGGGTCGCGGGCCTGATCGCCACCGCCCTGGCCGTGACGGTCGGCGCCCTGCTGGCCGTCTTCACCGCCGCCGCCGTGGCCATGATCGCCGTCGTCGGCGGGGTGCTGGTTTTCTTCGCCGGTTTCGCCCTGCGCGCCCGCCGCGCCATGAGCGCCCGCCGTCGTCGCGACGACAGCGTCATCGACGCCAAGAAGGTCGGCGACACCTGGGTGGCCTACGGCTGGGAAAAGGAAGGGCGCTGATCGGCCCCTCATGATCGCCTTCACCGACGCGCCGTCCCCGAACTTCGACGCCCGGCGCGGCCCGCCGGACATTCTGGTGCTGCACTACACCGGCATGGAGACCGCCGAGGAGGCGATCGCTCGCCTGCGCGACCCAGAGGCCAAGGTCTCGGCCCACTATGTCGTCGACGAGGACGGCTCCATCCTGCGTCTGGTGCCGGAAGAGCGTCGGGCCTGGCACGCCGGACGCGGCGCCTGGCAGGGCGAGACCGACGTCAACGCCGCCTCCATCGGCATCGAGATCGTCAATCCGGGCCATGAGTTCGGCTATCGTCCCTTCCCCGAGCTGCAGATCGAGGCGGTGATCGCCCTGACGGCGGACATCCGCACCCGCTGGTCCATCCCTGACGCCCGCATCATCGCCCATTCCGACCTGGCGCCCGAGCGCAAGCAGGATCCCGGCGAGCTGTTTCCGTGGAAGCGTCTGGCCGAGGCGGGGCACGGCCTGTGGTTCGACCCGGCGCCCGAACGCATCGGCGCCCTGGGCGCGTCCCTGTCGCCGGGCGACGAAGGGCTGGGCGTCATCGTCCTGCGCTCGGGCCTGCACCGACTGGGCTATGGGGTGCAGCCGGGCGGAGCCTATGACGAGGAAACCCGCCTGACGGTCGAGGCCTTCCAGCGACACTGGCGGCCCGATCGCGTCGACGGGATCGCCGACGGCGAGACGCGGGCGCGTCTGGTCGGCCTGCTGCAACTGGCTTCGGTCGAGAGCGTGACGGGCGTGCTGGATTAAAAACATGACCCTCTCCCACCGGGAGAGGGGCTGTTCATCCGCATTGACCTTCCGCCCATTCGCGCGCATCTAGCGCTCGCCAGACGGCCGGGCGGTCGCGGCGGGGGCTTGCTCCTGTCGAGGAAAGTCCGGGCTCCACGGTGAAAAGGCGGCGGGTAACGCCCGCCCGGGGTGACCCGAGGGATAGCGCCACAGAAAGCAAACCGCCTGGGCTTCGGCTCAGGGAAGGGTGAAAGGGTGGGGTAAGAGCCCACCGCGTCGGCGGCAACGTCGACGGCACGGCAAGCCCCGCCTGGAGCAAGACCAAATAGGGACGTCGCGCGGGGCTCGCTCCGCAGGGCTCACCGCCCCAGGCGTCCGGGTAGGTCGCGAGAGCCGTCCAGCAATGGGCGGCCCAGAGGAATGATCGTCGCCGCTTTCGGGCGGAACAGAACCCGGCTTACAGGCCGTCTGGTGTTTATTTCAGGGACAACGGACCCTCTCCCGGCGGGAGAGGGGTTGAGCGCACGAGAGCGTCAGCGATCGTTCTTGCGCGAAAGGGTGAGGGGCTTGTCCTGTCAGTCGGCGTAAGCCGTCGTGTTGACGCTCAGCCACGGCCTTCGGCCGACTTCAGCCGCGAACCCTCACCCTTTCGCCTTGCCAATCGCTACGCTCTTGGAGGCTCAACCCCTCTCCCATCGGGAGAGGGATGCTCATTAACCATTCCGTTGAAATCAAGGCGTTAGAACCCGTCCACAGGCTGTGAATACTCATTTTGTTCTGTGTATGTTCTGATTTTACAGTCTCGACGACGCTGATCGAACCGCAAATTAGGTTAAAGGGCGTCAACTAATCCCATTGAGGCCCATTCAGTCCCATGCTATCCCAATAGCTCATGAGTAGGGGCTGAAAGCCCGACGCGTGGGCTTTCTTCAACGGATTTCAGGGACGGGCCGCAGGGTTCGATAGGGCAGGGCGTGTTTCTCTCGACCTACGAGAAGCAGCTGGACGGCAAGCGCCGTCTCCTGATCCCTCAGGAATTCCGCACGGCTGAAAACGGCGCCGAGCACGGCGTCTTCTGCTTTCCCTCCATCGAAGCCGATTGCCTGGAAGCGGGCGGCGACAAGCTGTTCGCCGAATATCGCGCGGTGATCGAAAGCCTGCCGTTCGGCGATCCCTACCGCTCGGCGCTGGAGGCTTCGATCTTCGGCGAGCAGAAGCCGCTGGCCTATGACTCGGGCGGGCGCATCACCCTGCCGGAGCATCTGTGCGCCGAGGTCGACCTGTCCGACACGGTCGTCATCTACGGCGTCGGCGAGCGTTTCCAGATCTGGAACAAGGACAAGTGGGCCGCCCACCGCGCCGAGCAGCGCCGCATGGCGCGCGAGGGCCTGAAGCAATTCGGCGAGATGCGTCGCCAAACGATGGCGGCGAAGACGGGAGGGGCGGCATGACCTCTCCGCACGCCCCCGTCCTGCTGGCCGAGGTGATCGAGGCGCTGGCGCCCAAGCCGGGCGACGTGATCATCGACGCCACCTTCGGCGCGGGCGGCTATACGCGCGCCATTCTGGAGCGCGGGGCGGATGTGGTGGCGTTGGACCGCGACCCGACGGTGCGGCCGTTCGCCGAGGCCGTGGCGCGCGATTTCCCTGACCGCTTCCAGCTGATCCGCACGCCGTTTTCCGGTCTGGCCGAGGCGTTCGAGGAGAGCGGCAAGGCGAAGCTGGACGGCGCGGTCTTCGACATCGGCGTCTCGTCCATGCAGCTGGATCAGGCCGAGCGCGGCTTTTCCTTCACGCGCGACGGCCCGCTGGACATGCGGATGAGCGATGAGGGCGCGACCGCCGCCGACATCGTCAACACCTGGGATCACGGGCCGCTGGCCCATATATTCAAGCTGTATGGCGACGAACGCCAGTCGGGCCGGGTCGCCACCGCCATCCTGCGCCGCCGGGTCGAGCAGCCGTTCACCCGCACGCTGGATCTGGCCGAGGTGGTGGAAAAGGCTCTGGGCGGGCGTCGCGGCGCCGCCATTCATCCGGCCACGCGGGTGTTTCAGGCCCTGCGCATCGCCGTCAATGACGAGCTGGGCGAGCTGGAGCGCGGGTTGGAGGCGGCCGAGGCGACGCTAGCGCCGGGCGGTCGGCTGGTCGTCGTCACCTTCCATTCGCTGGAAGATCGCATGGTCAAGGCCTTCCTGACCGAGCGCACGGGCAATGCGCCGGGCGGATCGCGCCATGCGCCGGTCGCGGTCGAGACGCGCAAGCCCAGCTTCGACCTGCTGTTCAAGGGTGCGCGCGAGGCGGGCGAGGCCGAACTGGCCGCCAACCCCCGCGCCCGCTCGGCCAAGATCCGCGCGGCCGTGCGGACGGACGCCCCGGCCTGGGGCGCGATGAAGGGGAGGGGCGCATGATCGCCATGCCCGTTCCCGTGAAGCGCTTGTTCGAGTGGAAGGTGCGCGGCGTGCGCTGCGTCGAGATCATCGGCGTGGCCTGCGTTCTGGCGCTGGTCTTCTCGGTCTATATCGCCAAGGCGGCCGCCGCCCGCGAAAGCGCTGAGATCAGCCGCATCGAGCGTGATATTCGCGAAAACCGCGAGCGGGTGCGTCTGCTGCGCGCCGAGGTCACGCGGCTGGAGCAGCCCGCGCGGCTGGAGGCCCTGTCGCGCGAGATCGGCCTGGGTCCGGTCGATGTGAAGAAGCAGGCGGGCGAGGCGGCCCTGCCCGCGATCGCGCCGCCGCCGGCTGAAAAGCCCGCCGCCGCGCCCGTCGCTGCATCTGCGGCGCCTGCTGCGGGGGCCGTGCAATGAGCGTGCATGACCATCACGGCATGGGCTATCGCGGCCGCCCGCAGGCGACTTTCGGCGGCGCCGTTTCGGCCTGGGGGCGCTGGGTCGCCTCGATCGTCTGGAATCTGGAGCATTCGTTCGAGCGCGCCCGCGCCGACGCCCGCCCGGAAGAAGACACCCGCGTCCGCATCTTCCTGATCATGGCGGCCTTCTGCGCCGTCTTCGCCTGCCTGGCCCTGGGCGCGGCGCACGCGGCCCTGCTGGCGCCTGCGCGCGGGGCGGGGGCGGGCTTCCATCCCGGCGCCCTGACGCGCGCCGATCTGGTGGATCGCAACGGCCAACTGCTGGCGACCAACATCACCCACTACGGCCTCTACATCGACCCGCGCGAGGTCTGGGACATTCCGGCGGCCAAGGCCCAGCTGCGCCGCGCCCTGCCGCGCATTTCGGCTGCGCGTCTGGACCGGGTGATGAGCGGCGAGCGCCGTCTGATCGCCCTGAACGGCCTGACGCCGTCCGAGCGTCGGGCGGTCCACGCCCTGGCCCTGGGCGGAGTGACGTTCGAGCCGGAAGACCGTCGCGTCTATCCGCTGGGAAGCTCGGCCGTGCACCTGATCGGTCGTTCGGACACGGGCGGCCAGGGCGTCGCGGGCGCCGAGCTGGCCTTCGACCAGGAGATCCGCGCGGCGGGCGCCGCCAGCGAGGACTTCCCCCTGTCCATCGACCTGCGGGTCCAGGGCGTGGTCGAGAACGAGCTGGCCATCGCCGCAGAGGAGCACAAGGCCAAGGGCGCCGTCGCCGTGGTCGCCGACGTGCAGACCGGCGAGATCCTGGCGATGGCCTCGTGGCCGACCTATGACGCCAACCGCCGCAACGCCGCGCCGGAAGAGGCCACGCTGAACCGCGTCGTCTCGGCCCACTATGAGATGGGTTCGGTGTTCAAGAGCTTCACCGTCGCCGCCGGGATCGACACCGGCCGGGCCGACATGAACACCCTGTTCGACGCCTCCCAGGCGCTGCAGATCGGCAAGCGCCGCATCACCGACTTCCACGCCACCAACAAGGTGCTGACGCTGGAGGAGGTTTATCTGCATTCGTCCAACATCGGCACCTCGCGGCTGGCGGTCGAGATGGGCGGCGATGTGATGCGCGACTATTTCCGCCGTCTGGGCCTGCTGGACGCCGCCCCGATCGAGCTGAAGGAATCGGCCGCCCCGCCCAAGGTCCGCAAGTGGGACGACAGCACCCTGGCGTCGCTGTCCTTCGGCTACGGCATCATGGTCACGCCGATCCAGTATGTGTCCGCCTATGGCGCGCTGGTGAACGGCGGGCGCTATGTGCCGCCGACCCTGCGCAAGGGCGGCCGTCCGAACGCCCAGACGCATCAGGTCATTTCGCCGGAAACCTCGGCCAACATGATTGACCTGATGCGCCGCAACGTCACGCGCGGTTCGGGCCGGTTCGCCGATGCGCCGGGTCTGCGCATGGGCGGCAAGACGGGTTCGGCCAACAAGCTGGTCAACGGACGCTATAATCCGGCGGTGGCCGTCGGCTCCTTCGCCGGGGTCTTCCCCGCCGACGGACCGGTGGACGCCAAGCGCTACACCGTCTTCGTCCTGATGGACGAGCCGGGCGTCTATCCGCGCACGGGCGGCTATGTCGCCGCGCCCGCCGTGGGCCGCATCGCCGACCGCATCGCCGGCTTCCTGGGCGTCGAGCGCAAGGCCGACCGCTGGTCCACCGCCCTGGGCGAAAAGATCCCCGAGTTCCAGGACGTGGAGGGCGACGGCCGATGAGCCAGCTGCGCCTTTCCGAACTGCTGCGCCGGGACGTGGCCTCGGACCCGGAGATCACCGCCGTCACCGCCGACAGCCGTCAGGTCGTGCCCGGCGCCCTGTTCGTCGCCCTGCCGGGGACGCAGGCCGACGGCCGCGCCTTCATACCGCAGGCCCTGGCGAAAGGCGCGGCGGCCGTGCTGGCGCCGTCGGACACGCCCGCGGGCGCGGCGCCGGTTCTGGTCGGATCGGGTGATGTGCACCGGGCCTACGCCATCGCCGCGCGCGCCTTCTACGGCGCCCAGCCGCGCACCTGCGTCGCGATCACGGGCACCAACGGCAAGACCTCGGTCGCCAACTTCTGCCGCCAGATCTGGGCAGGGCTCGGCCTGAAGTCGGCCAGCATGGGCACCCTGGGCGTCGTCGGCCAGAAGGGCGACAAGACCTACGCCCTGACCGGCCCCGGCCTGACCAGCCCCGACGCCGCCGAGGCCGCGCGCCTGCTGGCCGAACTGGCCCGCAAGGAGGTGACGCACCTGGCGCTCGAGGCCTCATCCCACGGCATCGACCAGCGGCGTCTGGACGGAGTGGCGATCAAGGCGGCGGGCTTCACCAATCTGACCCAGGACCACCTCGACTATCACGGCACGATGGAGGACTACCGCGCCGCCAAGATGCGCCTGTTCGAGGCCCTGCTGCCGCGCGGCCGCACGGCGGTGCTGAACGCGGATTCCGACGCCTATTCGGCCTTCGCCTCGGCCTCGATCATGGCCGGCCTGGGCGTGATGGGCGTGGGCGAGCGCGGCCGCGACCTGACCCTGCTGGCGCGCCGCGCGACGCCGGAGGGCCAGCGCCTGACCCTCGACGTGCGCGGCCGGGTGCATGACATCCTGCTGCCGCTGGCCGGGGCGTTCCAGGCGTCCAACGCCCTGGTGGCGGCGGGCCTGTGCATCGCCGGCGGAGAAGACCCGGACCGCGTGATCCCGGCGCTGGAGCTGATCCAGGGCGCCCAAGGCCGCCTGCAACGCATCCCCGGCGAAGCTGGGCGCGGCGGCGAGGTCTATGTCGACTACGCCCACACCCCCGACGGGCTGGAGACGGTGCTGAACGCCCTGCGGCCGCACGCGACGGGCAAGCTGATCGTCGTCTTTGGCGCGGGCGGCGATCGCGACCGGGCTAAGCGTCCCCTGATGGGCGAGATCGCCGGGCGTTTGGCCGATACGGCCATCGTCACCGACGACAATCCGCGTTCCGAAGACCCCGCCGCTATCCGCGCCCAGGTGCGCGCCGGCTGCCCCGACGCGCTGGAGATCGGCGATCGCCGCGAGGCCATCCGCCACGCCGTCTCCCTGATGCGTGAAGGAGATGTGGTCGTGATCGCCGGAAAAGGGCATGAACAGGGACAGATCGTCGGCGGGGTGGTGCATCCCTTCGACGACGCCGCCGAAGCGACCGAAGCCCTGAAAGACCATGCCTGACGCACACACGCCGCTCTGGACCGCCGAAGCCATCGCCTCGGCGACCGGAGGACGGCTTTATGGACCCGACGCTGAAGTCTCGGGCCTGACCTACAACAGCCGCGAGATCCAGCCGGGCGACCTGTTCCTGGCCCTGCACGGCGCGCGCGACGGGCATGAGTTCGCCGAGGCCGCCTTTGCGGCGGGCGCGACGGTCGCCCTGGTCGACCGGCCGGTCGAGGGCGGGTCTTACGTTCTGGTTCCCGACACCCTGAAGGGGCTGGAGGCGCTGGGCGTCGCCGCCCGCGATCGCGCCCGACTGCGCGGCGCCGTCACCGGCAGCGTCGGCAAGACCAGCGTGACCCAGGCGATCAAGGCGGGCCTTGATCTGGCGGGATCTAGCCACGCCTCGATCAAGAGCTACAACAACCATATCGGCGTGCCGCTGACGCTGGCGCGCATGCCCCAGGGCACGGACCGCGCCGTGTTCGAGATCGGCATGAATCATCCGGGCGAGATCGGGCCGCTGTCGCAGTTCGTGCGCCCGCACGCCGCCTGCGTCACCACGGTCGGGCCGGTGCATATCGAAGCCTTCGCCGACGGCGAGGCGGGCGTGGCGCGCGAAAAGGCCGCCATCTTCGAGGGGCTGGCGCCGGGCGGGATCGCCGTGGTCAACGCCGCCGACGCCCATGCCGACATCGTGCGTCAGGGGGCGGAGAAGGCCGGGGCCGTGGTGCGGACCTTCGGCCATGATGCGGGCTGCGACGCGCGCCTGCTGGACTTCGTCGCCGATAGCGAGGGCGCGACCGTAAGGGCCGAGCTGGACGGACGGCGCATCGAATATCGCCTCGCGCAATCAGGCGTGCACTGGGGGCTGAACAGCCTGTGCGTCATCCTGATGCTGCAGGCGCTGGACGTGTCGCTGGATACGGCCTTGCAAGCCTTGGCGGGGTTCCAGCCGCTGGCCGGGCGCGGACAGATGAAGACGGTCGCCTTTCCCGGCGGGACGTTCACCCTGATCGACGAGAGCTATAACGCCAATCCGCTGTCGATGAAGGCGGGCTTCGTCAGCCTGGGCGCCAAGCCGGTGGGGCCGGGCGGTCGCCGGGTCGTGGTGCTGACCGACATGCTGGAGCTGGGCGAGCACAGCCGCGCCCTGCACGAGGGGTTGGCCCCCGCCATCGTCGCCGCTGGTCTGGATGTCGTGCATACGGCCGGGCCGCAGATGCGCCTGCTGCATGAGGCGCTGCCGCCTGCGCTGCGCGGCGAGTGGCGCGAGACGGCCGCCGAACTGGCCGCCGAGGCAGCGACCCTGATCCAGCCGGGCGATGCGGTCATGGTCAAGGGTTCGAACGGGTCGAAGGCCTCGCTGGTCGCGGCCGCGCTTGCAAATCTCGGCGTGGCCGAACAAGAGGCGCGCGTCGTCGCCGAGGCCCAAGGGAAGTCCGCCTGATGTTCTATCTGCTCTATCTCTATTACGCGGACATCGCGCAGGAATATCCGCTGCTCCACCTGATCCAGTATCAGACGGTGCGCGTTGCCCTGGCCATGGCCACGGCCATGATCGTGGCGGTGGCGATGGGCAGCCGCTTCATCAACTGGATCCGCGCCAAGCAGGGCCGGGGCCAGCCGATCCGCGACGACGGCCCGGTGTCCCACCTGTCCAAGGTCGGCACCCCGACCATGGGCGGGCTGATGATCCTGGCGGGCATCGGCGTGGCCGTTCTGCTGTGGGGCGACCTGACCAACCCCTATATCTGGATTGTCTCGGGCGTGACGGCGGCCTTCGGCGTGCTGGGCTTCATCGACGATTACGCCAAGGTGACGAAGCAGACCTCGGCCGGGCTGACGTCCAAGCAGAAGTTGCTGGCCCAAACGGTCGTGGCCGTGATCGCAGGCGTGCTGACCGTGCTGTGGATGACCCAGTCGCCGACCTCGCCGGGGCTTGAGACCTCGATCGCCTTCCCCTTCCTGAAGGCGGTGCTGCTGAACATCGGCTGGTTCTATGTGGCCTTTGCGGCCTTCACCATCATCGGCTTCTCGAACGCGGTGAACCTGACGGACGGGCTGGACGGCCTGGCCATCGTGCCGGTGATGATGGCGGCGGGCGCCTTCGGCATCATCAGCTATCTGGTCGGCAACTTCCTGTTCGCGGACTATCTGCAGGTCCACCATGTGCCCGGCGCGGGCGAGCTGGCCATCTTCTGCGCCGCCATCATCGGCGGGGGCATGGGCTTCCTCTGGTACAACGCGCCGCCGGCCAAGATCTTCATGGGCGACACCGGCTCGCTGGCTCTGGGCGGCGCTCTGGGCTCGATGGCCGTGGCGACCAAGCACGAGCTGGTGCTGGGCATCGTCGGCGGCCTGTTCGTGGTCGAGGCGGCCTCGGTGATGATCCAGGTCGGCTACTTCAAGCTGACGGGCAAGCGCATCTTCCTGATGGCGCCGATCCACCACCATTTCGAGAAGATGGGCTGGCCGGAATCGACCGTGGTGATCCGCTTCTGGATCGTCGCCGCCATGCTGGCCCTGGCCGGCCTGGCCACGCTGAAGCTGCGTTGATCCGATGATCCCCGTTCCCGGCTTCGAGGGGCGTCGCGTTGCGGTCTTCGGCCTGGGACGGTCGGGGATTACGGCGGCGCGCGCGCTTCAGGCCGGGGGCGCGATCCCCGTGCTGTGGGACGACGGCGTCTCGGGCCGGATGCAGGCCGAGGCCGAGGGCTTCGTGGTCGAGGATCTGACCCGCGCCGATTGGTCCGGGGTCGCCGCCCTGGTGCTGTCGCCGGGCGCGCCGCTGACCCATCCGAAGCCGCACTGGACCGTCGAGCGCGCTCATGAGGCGGGCGTGCCGGTCATCGGCGATGTGGAGTTGTTCGCGCGGGCGCTGGCCGCCCTGCCGCCGCGCGAGCGGCCGCGCGTGGTCGCCATTACCGGCACCAACGGCAAGTCGACGACCACGGCCCTGATCGGCTGGGTGCTGAAGCAGGCGGGCCTCAGCGTCCACATCGGCGGCAATATCGGCATCGGCGTGCTGGCCCTGCCGGAGCCGACGGCGGATGCGGTCTATGTGATCGAGGTGTCGTCCTATCAGCTGGATCTGACGACGGGCTTCGCGCCGGATGTGGCGATCCTGACCAATGTGTCGCCGGACCATCTGGATCGTCACGGCGGGATGGAGGGCTATGTCGCGGCCAAGCGCCGGATCTTCCAGGCGCAGGGGATTGAGGCGCTGGCGCTGGTCGGCGTGGATGAAGAATGGGGCCGTAAGGCTGCCGCGGACCTGCGCGCGCAGGGGCGGCGGGTCGAGACGGTTCTGACTATTCCTTCTCCCACAAGGGGAGAAGGGTTTGAGGCGGCGCCGGGCCGGTTGAGCGTCAATGGTCAAGTCATCGCCGACCTCTCCGCCGCGCGGTCCTTGCCCGGTCGCCACAACGCCCAGAACGCGGCTTTCGCCTACGCCACAGCGCGAGCGCTGGGCGTGCCACACGAAGCGGCGGTCGAGGGCCTGCTGACCTTCCCCGGCCTGTCGCACCGGATGGAGGCTGTGGGCCGTCTCGGCGCCGTGCGCTTCATCAACGATTCCAAGGCGACCAACGCCGATGCGGCGCGGCAGGCGCTGGCGTCCTACCCGTCCGTCTTCTGGATCGCGGGGGGCAAGGCCAAGGACGGCGGCATCGAAACCTTGCGCGACCTCTTCCCGCGCGTGACCAAGGCCTATCTGATCGGCGAGGCCGCCGACGCCTTCGCCGTCACCCTGGCCGACACCTCGCACGTCGTCGCCCATACGATGGAGCGGGCCGTCGAACTGGCCGCCGCCGATGCGGCTGCGGCCGGGGGCGAGCAGGTGGTGCTGCTGTCGCCCGCCTGCGCCAGCTTCGATCAGTTCCCCGATTTCGAGGTCCGGGGCGAGGCGTTCCGCGCCGCCGTCCTGGCCCTGGGCGCACGGCCGGAGCCCGCCGCATGACCCACAACAGCTACAGCCATCCCTTTTCGCGCAACGACCAGAGCCTGATCGCGCGCTGGTTCTGGACGGTGGATCGCGGCCTGCTGGGCGCGGCGCTGACGCTGGTGGGGCTGGGCGTGGCGTTGAGCTTCGCTTCCAGCCCGGCGGCGATCCTGGCCGATGAATCGATCAGCGATCCCTTCCACTATTCGTGGCGGATGATGGTCTTCTCGACCATGGGGCTGATCGCCATGCTGAGCGCCTCGCTGCTGTCGCCGCGCGGGGTGCGGCGGATCGCGGTGCTGGCGTTGGTCTGCGCCATCGTGGTCATGGCGGCCCTGCCCTTCATCGGCGACACGGTGAAGGGGGCGGCGCGCTGGATCAATCTGGGGCCGTTCAGCCTGCAGCCGTCCGAGTTCGCCAAACCGGGCCTGATCGTCTTCGCCGCCTGGATGTTCGCCGAGGCCCAGAAGGGCGAGGGCGTGCCCGGCGTCAGCATCGCCTTCGGCCTGTGGGCGCTGACGGTGGGCCTGCTGCTGATCCAGCCGGACATCGGCCAGACCCTGTTGATCACCACGACCTTCATGGCCGTCTTCTTCATGGCCGGGGTGCCGCTGAAATGGGTGGCGGCCCTGGCGGCGGTCGGCGCAGGCGGTGTGGTGTCGCTGTATTTCATGTTCAGCCACATGCGCGACCGCCTGAGCCGCTTCCTGTCGCCCGAGACGACCGACACCCACCAGATCGACCGCGCGTCCGAGGCGATCCGCGCCGGGGGTCTGGTCGGGCGCGGCATCGGCGAGGGGGTGATGAAGCGCCACGTCCCCGACCTGCACACCGACTTCATCTATTCCGTCGGGGCCGAGGAATTCGGCCTGGTGCTGTCGCTGATCATGATCGGCCTTTACGCCTTCATCGTCATTCGCGGGATGCGCAAGGCGATGAAGCTGAACGACTCCTTCGAACAGACGGCGGCGGCGGGGCTGTTCATGCTGATCGGGCTGCAGGCCTGCATCAACATCGCGGTGAACCTGAACCTGATCCCGACCAAGGGGATGACCCTGCCCTTCATCAGCTATGGCGGGTCGTCCATGATGGCCATGGGGCTGACGATGGGCTTCGCCCTGGCCCTGACCCGGCGTCGTCCGGGCGCCTATGAACTGGGGTCGAACGTCAACCCGCGTCGCCGCCTGCTGCCGTAAGAGAGTACAGCTCATGACCAAGGTCTGCGTCGTCGTCGCCGGGGGCACCGGCGGCCATATGTTCCCCGCCGAGGCGCTGGCCCGCGAGATGGCGGCGCGCGGCTGGCGCGTGGTGCTGGCCACCGACAGGCGCGGCGAGCAGTACGCCCACGCCTTCCCCGCCGACGAGCGGCTGGCGCTGGACGCGGCGACCGGGCGCGGCCCGATCGGCCTGATGAAGGCCGGGCTGGCGATCCTGAAGGGCGTCGGTCAGGCCAAGGCGGCGTTCCAGCGCACGGGCGCGGACGTGGTGGTGGGCTTCGGCGGCTATCCGTCGGCGCCGGCCCTGCTGGCGGCGGTGACGACGCGTCGTCCGACCGTGATCCATGAACAGAACGCGGTGCTGGGCCGTACCAACCGCTATCTGGCGCCCAGCGTGGGCGTCATCGCGGCAGCCTTCCCGACGCTGGGCCGGGCTCCGGACAAGGTGAAGAGCCGCGTCCAGCTGGTCGGCAATCCGGTGCGGCCGGACATCCGCGCCCTGTTCGACCGGGCCTATGCCGCGCCGGTCGACGGCGGGCCGATCCATGTGCTGGTGACGGGCGGCAGCCAGGGCGCCCGCATCCTGTCCGAGACGACGCCGCGCGCGCTGGCGGCCCTGCCTGAGGCCATCCGCAACCGTCTGAAGGTGCAGCAGCAGTCGCGGCCTGAGACGCTGGAGACCGCGCGCCAGATCTACCTCGACGCCGGGATCGAGGCTGAGGTCGCCCCCTTCTTCCGCGACATGGCGGATCGGCTGTCGAAGGCGCATTTGGTGATCGGGCGGGCCGGGGCCTCGACCTGTTCGGAGCTGGCGGTGGCGGCCCTGCCGTCGGTGCTGATCCCGCTGAAGATCGCCATGGACGACCATCAAACCCTGAACGCGCGGGCCCTGTCTGAGGCGGGCGCGGCGAAGGTGATCGCCGAGGACGACCTGACGGTCGAGAGTCTGACGGCGGCGCTGACCGCGATTCTGGCCGATCCGGCGGGGCTGGCGGCCATGTCGTCGTCGGCGCGGTCCGTGGCGATTCCCGATGCGGCGCAACGGTTGGCGGACCTGGTGGAGAAGGCGGCCTCCTGAACCCTCTCCCGGCGGGGAGAGGGAAGCGGGATGACGTGGCTGTTTGGGCCGTCTAACCTCCGCTCATGCCCCAGTTCGTGACCGACCTGACCAACACCATCTTCGCGCTCTGGCGTCAGTTTCACTGGCTGCCGGAATGGGCGGTGATCTCAATCATCACCGTGGTCTTCGTCTTCATCGGCTGGGCGGCCAATCAGGTGGTCTTCGCCCTGCTGAAGCTGGCGGTGCGCAATCGCGACGAGTTCTGGAAGGGGATGCTGAAGCGCGCCCGGCTGAAGGTGCGGATCGCGGTGATGATCATCGCCCTGGCCCTGGCCGTCACCGTGTCGCCGCTGGACCCCGAACCGTCGCTGTTCATCCGGCGCAGCCTGCTGTTCGGCTTCATCCTGGTGTGCGGCTGGATGCTGGCGGGGGCGGTGGACATGGGCGCCATCGTCCACCTGAAGAAGTTCAACATGGAGGCGGAGGACAACCTCTACGCCCGCAAGCACGTCACCCAGACGCGCATCCTGCAACGGGTCGCGGCCATCCTGATCGCCCTGATCACCCTGGGGCTGGCGCTGCTGACCATTCCCGGCGTGCGTCAGTGGGGGCTGTCGCTGCTGGCCTCGGCGGGGGTGGTCGGCATCGTCGCCGGTCTGGCGCTGCAACCCTTCCTGACCAATCTGATCGCGGGCATCCAGATCGCCACCGCCCAGCCGATCCGCCTGGACGACGCCGTCATCGTCGAGGGCGAGTGGGGCCGGGTGGAGGAGATCACCTCGACCTATGTGGTGGTCAAGTTGTGGGACTGGCGGCGCATGGTCCTGCCGCTGACCTACTTCATCCAGAAGCCGTTCCAGAACTGGACGCGCGAGGATTCGCGCCTGATCGGCGTGTCCTTCCTCTATGTGGATTACGAGGCGCCCATCGACCGGCTGCGGATCAAGCTGGAGCAGATCGCTCACGCCTCGCCGCACTGGGACGGCGACGTGGTGGCGTTGCAGGTCACTGACGTCACCGAGCGGACGGCCCAGGTGCGCTGCCTGACCAGCGCGCGCAACGCCTCGGTCGCCTTCGACCTGAGGGCCGAGGTGCGCGAGAAGATGCTGGCCTTCATGCGCGACGAATGCCCCGAGGCCCTTCCGCGCGACCGGATGGATTTCGACCGCGAGCGCCGTCGCCCGGCGCCGCGCCCCACCGGCTACGACGAGTAGATCAGGCCGCCTGCATGGCCTTGCGGGCGCGCCAGAAGCGCAGGGTCCGCAGGGCCGCCTCGCGCGTCAGTTCGTTGTACATCCCGGCATAGGCGCGGGCCTTGCCCATGGCGTTGTCGTCGGTGTTCAGCAGCACCACGGCGTAGGTCAGGAACAGGGCGCGATCCAGGTCCGCCGCCTTGCAGATGACGGCCAGGGCGTCCAGCTCGCGGCGCTCGATGATCTGGCGGGCGGTGTGGAAGTCGACGTCGGCCAGTTGCGACAGGGCGATCAGGAAGGCGGTCTGGCCGCCCGAGCGCAGGAAGCGGGCCAACACCTGGGGCGTCAGCTGACCGGCGGCGCGCAGTTCCTCGACATAGGCCAGGCTCTCGGCGTAGTCGGCGGGCAGGGCGCCGTCCTCGGCGGCGACGCGCGTGCGGCCCGCGGCCAGGGCGCTTTCCAGCAGGGCCGGGTCCATGCGGGCGTTCTGCTCCAGGATGCGCTGACGCAGCCGGGCCTCGACGTCGAAATAGAGGTCGTTCAGCAGGTCGGGCGGCAGGCTGGCGCGCTCGACCGTGACCGCGTGCAGGGCCGGGTTGGCGCGGGCGCGCTCGACGGCGGTTTCGGTCGCGGCGCGCGACAGGGCGGCGCCTTCGTTGCCCAGAAGCACGCCCAAGGTCTCGTCGTCGCCCCGCTCGACGATGGCGTCGGACACGGCCTCGGACACGGCGGCGCGGCGGCTGACGGCGCGCATATGGCCCTGACCGCGCGAGCGCACCACGCCGATCAGATCGGCCTCGGTCAGCACCGGGGAGGCGGTGAGGACGGGGGCGGCGACGGTCTCGGCCTCGTCATTGGCCAGGCGGCGGATCAGCTGATGCGGGGCGTCCGGCGACTGGGCGAACCGTTCGGCCAGCTCGGCGCGCACGGCCGTCTCCATGGCGTCGGTCAGGTCGGACAGAACGGCACCGTATAGGGCGGTCTCGGTCTCCGTGCGCTCGGCGGCTCCGAAGAAGCAGTCGGTCAGCTCACGCAGCAGGGCGCGGCGCTTGGGGCTGGACTCCTCCTGCGCCAGGGCGATCAGGTCAGGCAGGCGCGAGCCGGTCTCGGCCGGGGAAGCGACGGAGGGGGAGGGGGCGGCGCCGTCGCTCATGGCAGCATCGGGTCATCAGCCAGCGGGGCGGCGCGCAGGCGGCCCTGGGCGTCGCGCATCACGGCGGGCGGCTCGGGCGGCTGGGCCAGGTCGTCGGAGGACGGCGTCTCGTTCAGCTCGACCGGCATGGCGTCCAGATAGTTGGGCGCAGGCAGGGGCGTGGCGTCCGGCTGGCGGCCCGCCTGGCGGTGGACGGAATAGTAGCGGGCGCTGCCCTGGGACGGGGCGTCATTGGACACGGGCTGAGGCGCGGGTTGGGGCATTGGGACTGCGGGCGCCTGACCCTGAGCCGGAGCGGGCGCGGGCGTCGCAGCGGGCGGCTGGGGGGTGTTGCGCTGCAACTGGAAGATCGGCGCGTCGCGGCGGGGGGCCATCGGGTCGAAGGCCGGGTCGGCCGGAACGGGGGCCGGAGTCGGGGTCGGGGCGGGCGAAGGCGTCGGTTGCGGCGCAGGCTGGACGGGCGGCGCGGGGACGCGCTCAGGAATGCGTTCGGGAACAGGCGAGAGCTGCCGGACCGGCTCAGGAGCGGGTTGCGGGGCCGGTTGGGGCGCGACGGCGCGCGGGGCGGGCGGGACCGGGATGGGCTGGGCTGGCGCGGGCGGCGTCGGCATCGGCCGCACAGGCTCGGGCATAGGCATCGGCGCCGGTTCGGGCAGCGGCGTGCGCTGGACGGACGGCGGGGGCGCGGGTTGCGCCTGGGGCTGGGCGCGCGTCCAGGGAACGTGGCCAGGCGCCGGAGCGCGCTCTATCGGCTGAGGCTCGGGGACGTAGGGCGCGGGGGCCTCGCCCGAAGGCGGCGGCGCGACGGGCTGGCGCGGGACCGAGAGAGGCTGACGCGTCCAGGGCGCGGGCTGATAGGTCGGCTGATACGGCGCCGGCGGCGAGTATGTGTGCGCGGGCTGCTGGGCCGGGGGCGAGACGTAGGGGCCCCAGGTCGCATCGGGATGGTTGGTCACGGGCCGGAAGTCGGGGGCGGGCGTCAGGGCGTTGGCCGACGACGGCGGAGCCGGGATCGGCGACAGCGCGCCCCAGGCCTGGGCGGGCGTCAGCTGACGGTTGTAGCCCGGCGCGCCGGCGCGCCACGGATAGCCGCCGTGCGGGATGACGGCCGGACGGGCGACGGTCTGAGCCGCGGGCGGCGCGAAGTAGGCCGCTTCCTGCGGCGGGGCGAAACCGTCGGCGGGCGCGGCCGGATAGGCGGGGGCCGTCTGGCTGGACGGATGGGCCTGGGCGCGGCCCGGCCAGGACAGCCGGCGATCATAGGCGGCGGGCGGGTAGGGCGTCTGGGCCTGCGTTTGGGCCTGGGGCGGCGCCCACGGCGCGGCCTGCGCCAGGGCGGCCGTCGAGGCGCCGAGCGCGGGCAGAAGGACGGCAATGGTCGGGATGCGCGGCACCGGCGCCTCGTGCAAGGTGAAGACGTTCAGCCGGGCAGCCTAGGCGGTGCGGCTTAATCCGCGCCTAACGTCGGACAGGCTTAGCCGCGCGAGGGCAGATACTGGCTGGTGAAGGCCTCGCGCCAGTCGGGGGCGGCGGGATAGGCGTCCTGGGTCTGTTCGGCGAAGGCCTGCCAGCGTTCGGGGGTCATGGCCCCCAGGCCATAGAGGGCCGCATCGCCGCCGTCGACCATGGCCTGGGCGCGCAGCGAAGCGCGGGCGGCGTCCAGCACGCGCTGGGGCAGGTCAGGACGGGCGCGACGGATCAGGGCGTCGCCCTTGGCGCCGTCGCCGTGGACATAGTCGCGCCAGCCCTCGACCGAGGCGGCGATGAAGTCGCGCAGGGCCTGGGCGTTGTCGCGGGCGAAGGCGTTGGGCGCCAGCACCAGGCCGGAATAGGAGGGATAGCCGTCCCCGGCCGGGGTCAGGACCAGGGGCTGGAAGCCGACCTCGCGCGCGATCAGGCTAGGCGCGCCGTCGGTCAGGCGGGCGATCAGCACGCTTTGGCGATCCTCGCGGAAGGCCTTCAGATTGTCCTCGGGGGCGCCGGCCTGCGCCTGGTCGGGCGTCAGGTCGAAGCGGGCGCGCAGCCAGGTCCAGAAGCCGGTCTGGTCGCCCGGCTCCATCAGGATGCGGCGGCCGCGCAGGACGGTCAGATCCTCCAGCTCCTGACCCGGATGGGCCAGCAGGACGACGGGGTCTTTCTGCAGGAAGGCGGCCACGGCCTTGACCGGCGCCCGGTCGGCGATCAGCCGCAGGGGCAGGAAGCTGTCGCGGCCGACGGCCAGTTCGACCGCGCTGGCGGCCAGCAGGGCGGGGATGTCGGCGCCTGACGGCCCGGCCAGAATCTCGACGTTGAGGCCGCGCCGCTCATAGGCTCCGGTCGCGACCGCCTGGTAGAAGCCGCCGTGCAGGGCGCCGGCCGGGCCGCCCGCCGCGACCCGCAGGCGCACCCGGCCGGATTCGTCGGTCTGGGCGGGGCGTCGGCCGCACGCGGACAGGACGCCCAGGGCGGTCAGGCCGAGGGCGCCGGCCATCAGGCCGCGTCGGTGCAGGCGGGCGCGAGTCATCACGTCTAGGGTGTAGGGGGACGGGCCGCGCTTGGAAAGGCGGCGAGGCGTCGCCGGGCGGGATTTCAGCCCGGAAATCATGCGCCGGAATTGAGCGAGGGGACGTAACCCTTTGAGCCAGACCGTCGCCGGTCGGATCGCGGATCGCGTCCCCTCGCCAAGTCCGGGTTGGACTTGGCCGCTATCGGGTCGGAAGTCGGTCTTTAGCGTCGGCGGGCGGACCCGGCGTCGTTCGACTGTCATTCCATCGGCCCCTGGTCTTCGGCGTTCCGCAAGGCGAACCTCGCGCCGTCCGTCGATCCCGGCCTGGTTCTCCGTGATCCTGGCGCCGAGGCGCTAGAGGATCGGGAGCCTGGGCCCTGCGTCGGTGTTTCCGCGTCCTCCGAAGAGGCTTGGAACCCTGGGTCAGAGAGCCGGACCGGTCCGCTTGATCTCCGGGTCTCCCCGGATTTCCGCGCCGCCGTGTCCCTCGGCCTGTTGACGTTCCCGCGAAATCCATTATTGGGCAAGCGCCCAAATCGGCGCGTCTGTGCGGAAAACTCCCGGACCCGGTGGGCAAGTCTGTGGATATCTGTGGGTGGACGAAATTCGCGGAAGCGGATCAGCGTCTTGCGTTGTCCACAGGAAAGCGACCGCCACCCGCTCGCAGGAGCGGATGGCGGCGGATCATCAGCGTGCGCGGATGAAGGTGCGGATGTCGTTCGACAGCTTCTTCAGGTCGTCGTCGCGGACGTACATCATGTGGCCCGAGTGGTAGTAGTGCCACTCGATGCGGCCGTCGGTCGGGAAGCCCGGACGGTTCAGCGAGTATTCGGCGCCGAAGAAGGGCGTGGCGAAGTCGTAGTAGCCCTGACCCACCCAGACGCGCAGGCCGCTGTTCTCACGCAGGGCGCGGCCGATGTAGGGGGCGACGTTCAGATACTCCGCCCCGCCACGCCCGGCCGTCGGCAGGTTCCAGTCCCAGTTCCGGGTGCCGCCGATCGAGGAATAGACCACGTCGGGCGAGTATTTCAGACCCTCGCGCGCCCAGGCGTTGATGGCGGCGGTATAGGCGCCGTCGATGCCGTAGAAGCTGGGGTCGTTGTCCGGGCGATCGCCGGCGTTGTCGTAGTCGACGCCGGTGTAGCGGGCGTCCAGACGGCCGATGGTCAGACCGCGATCGCGTAGCAGCTCCTTGTAGAAGCGGCCGGGCGACAGGCGCAGGTTGGCGTTGCTCAGATAGGTCTGCGAAATGCCGGTGTAGCGCGACAGCTGCTGCAGGATCGTCGCGCGTTCGTCGGCCGGCAGGGCGTTGCCCTTCAGCAGGGCCGAGGCGTAGGGGCCGATGGCCCAGGCGCGGGCCTCGGCGACGAATTCCTCGACCGTGGCGGGCTTGTTCGGCACCTTGTCGTGGTACCAGGCGGCGGCCGCCATCGAGGGCAGGGTGGTGACGAAGCCCAGCTCATTGCCCTGGGCGTCGGCGGCCAGGCTGAAGTCCAGGATCGAGGAGATCAGCAGGATGCCGTTGATCGATACGTCGGTGTAGCTGCCTTCCAGCTCGTTGATCACCGCCGCCGAACGGGTTGTGCCGTAGCTCTCGCCGCCGATGAATTTCGGCGCGTTCCAGCGGCCGTGCTCGTTCAGCCACAGGCGGATGAACTCGGCGATCGACTTGGCGTCCTTGGTCACGCCCCAGTAGTCGGCCGGGTCGGTCTTGCCCAGGGCGCGGCTGAAGCCGGTGCCGATCGGGTCGATGAAGACGATGTCGGTGACGTCCAGCAGGGAGTCGACGTTGTCGATGATGGGGAAGGGCGCGGCGCCGTCGTCGCGGGCGTCCGACGGCACGACCACGCGCTTGGGCCCGAAGGCGCCCATGTGCAGCCACAGGGAGCCGGAGCCGGGGCCGCCGTTCCACAGGAAGGTCACGGGACGGTTCGGGTCCGTCGGGCCTTCCTTGATGTAGCTGTAGGAGACCATGGCCGCGAGCGGCTTGCCTTCCTTGTCCTTCAGATAGGTCTCGCCGGCGAGGGCGCGGTAGGCGATGCGCTGGCCGCCGAAGACGCCGGTGTGGCGGGTCTCGGACATAACGGGCGGCGGGATGGCGGCTTCGGTGCGGTTCGCGGCGGCGGCGACATCGACGCGCGGCGCGCCCTGAGGCCCGCTCTGCGCCCCGTTTTGCGCCATTGCCGGCCCGGCCAGGGCCAGCGCCGAGGCGGCGACGACAAGCAGTCTCTTCATGGATAAACCCCCAGTTTGTCTACGCGGCTCCCCCTCGAGAGCCGGGCGCGCGAACGACGCCGCCCAGCTTGGAATGAGGCGACAAGCGGGGACGAATGTAAACCGTGGGTTCCGCCCTTATCGCGGAAGGCTTGGCTGGATACGGAGCGATTTGACGAAGAATGTGCGGCGAGGCGCCGCGCGTTCGTCAGCTTGCCAGGGCGGCCTTCTTTTCTTCCAGCTCCAGCCAGTCCAGCTCGGCGGCCTCCAGCTCGGCGCGGGCCTTTTCGGCGGCCTTCATGGCGCGGTCGAAGGCGGCGGGGTCGCGCCCATAGAGGTCGGGGTCGGCCAGAAGCGCGTCCTGCCGGGCGATCTCGGCCGGCAGGGTCTCCATCAGCTTCTCGACCTCCTCCAGGCGGCGGGCGTCCTTGTAGGAGAGCTTGGCCTGTTTCTTGGGGGCGCGGTCAGAAGGCTCCGCCTTCTCGACCCGACGCGCCCCTGTGGGCGCGCTGTCGGCGTGGGTCGGGGGCGGGGCGAGGAAGCCGGGGTTCTGGCGCAGGAAGTCCTGCCAGCCGCCGGGGGTCTCGACCACGTCGCCGCGGCCGTTCAGGGCGATGGTCGAGGTGGCCAGACGGTCGACGAAATCGCGATCGTGCGACACCAGGATCAGGGTGCCGTCGTAGGATTCAAGCAGCTCCTCCAGCTTCTCCAGCGTGTCCATGTCGAGGTCGTTGGTCGGCTCGTCGAGGATCAGGAGATTGGCGGGCTGGGCCAGCGCCCGCGCCAGCAGAAGGCGGTTGCGCTCGCCGCCCGACAGGGTGGAGATGGGCTGTTTCAGTTGGGCTTCCTGGAACAGGAAGTCCTTGGCGTAGGCGGCGACGTGCATGGAGCGGCCGCGCACCAGGATGCTGTCGCCGCCGCCCGGCGTCAGGGCGTCCCACAGGGTCATGTCCGACTTCAGCCCCTCGCGCGACTGGTCGAGGTAGAGGGGTTCGAGGTTGGCGCCCATGCGGACCGTTCCCTCGTCCGGGGCCAGTTCGCCCAGCAGCACCTTGACCAGGGTGGTCTTGCCCGCGCCGTTGGGGCCGACGATGGCCAGACGGTCGCCGCGGATGATGCGGGTGGTCAGGTTCTTGAAGATGGTCCGGTCGCCGAACGCCTTGCTGACGCCCTTGATGTCGGCGACCAGCTTGCCCGAGACGGCGCCGGAATCGACGCCGAGGTTCAGTTCGCGCGGCAGATCCCTGACCCGTTCGGCCCGGTCCAGACGCATCTGCTGCAGGGCGCGGGCGCGGCCCTCGTTGCGGGTGCGCTGGGCGGTGATGGAGCGGTAGAAGGTGTAGGTCTCGGCCTCGATGCGTTTGGTCAGGCGGCGCAGGGATTCGGCCTCTTCCTCCATGACCTTGGCGGCCCAGTCGTCGAACTCGACGAAGCCCTTGTTGAGGGTGCGCACCTTGCGGCCTTCCAGCCAGTGGACGGTGTCGGTGACGCGGTTCAGGAAGGCGCGGTCGTGGCTGACCACCAGCAGGGCGAAACGGGCCTGGATCAGCTCGTTCTCCAGCAGTTCGATGGCCAGGATGTCGAGGTGGTTGGTCGGCTCGTCCAGCAGCAGCAGGTCCGGCTCTTCGGCGAAGGCCTTGGCGAGGGCGGCGCGGCGAATCTCGCCCCCCGAGAGGCCTTGCGTCGACTTGGCGGGGTCGAGGCCGAAGGTCTCCAGCCAGCTTTCGGCGGTCCAGCGCTCGGCCTCGCCGGAGGCGGCGTAGTCGGCCAGGGTCTCGCCGGTGATGACCGGCTCCTGAGGAACATAGGCGAAGCGGGTGCCGGCCTGGACCGAGCGGTCGCCGGAGTCCGGTTCGATCAGGCCCATGACCACCTTCATCAGGGTGGACTTGCCCGCCCCGTTGCGGCCGACCAGGGCGGCGCGGCTGCGTGGCTCCATCGCCATGTCGACGCCGTCGAACAGCGGGCGGGGGCCGTCCTGAAGGCGGACATCCTTGAGGGCGACGAGAGGGGGGCGAGCGGCCATGAACACCAGTCCGAAAAGGGAGGCGACGCCTATAGCGCGGACCGGGGGGCGAGGGCCAATAGTTCAGGATTTACATGAAACCGTCCAGACGGTATGTCGCTTTGCATGAACGCTCAATCGACCCGCCGCAAGCCTGAAGACACCCGCCGCCAGATCATCGACATGGCCATCGAGATCGCCGCAGACCAGGGGGCCATGGGGGTGACGCTGGATGCGGTGGTGGCGCGCCTGCCGTTCAGCAAGGGGGCCTTGCTGCATCACTTCCCCAACAAGCTGGCCCTGCTGGAGGGGGTGATCGACCATCTGGCGTCCGAAATGACGGCGGCGGTGCTGGCCGAGGCGGCGCGCGATCCCAACCCCTATGGCCGCAACGCCCGGGCCTATCTGCGGACGATTGTTAGCGAACCCGCGACAGAGCGCGACTTCAGCATCGGCCGCGCCGCCCTGGCCGCATGCGCCATCGAGCCGCTCCTGATCCCGCGCTGGCGGGCGGCGATGCGGATGCTGGCGGCGGACGACCCTGAAGACCTGGCCGGCAAGGACGACGCCCTGATGCTGCGTCTGATCGCCGACGGTCTGTGGATGAGCGACCTGTTCGGAACGCATGAGGTGTCGCCAGAGCAGAGAAAGGCCCTGCTGTCGCTGCTGACGCCGGGCAGTCTGCTGACGGACGCCTATGGCGAGGGCGCTGAATGAGCCCGACGACGTGGCTGGCCCTGCTTGGAGCGATCGGTTTCGAAGTGATGGGGACGACCCTGCTGCAGCAGTCGCAGCAGTTCACCAAACCGCTGCCGACGGCGGGACTGGCGGTGTGTTACGGCGTCGCCTTCTACCTGCTGACCCTGGCGCTGAAGCAGATGCCGGTGGGGCTGGCCTATGCGATCTGGAGCGGGCTGGGGGTTGTGCTGATCTCGGTGATCGGCCTGTTCCTGTTCAAGCAGAAGCTGGACCTTCCGGCGATCATCGGCCTGGCGCTGATCATCGGCGGGGTGGTGGTGATCAACCTCTTCTCCAAGAGCGTTAGTCACTGAAACCGCGACAGATGGGGATTTGGGGCGTATAGGCGCGCCCATGAATTCCACCTCGCCCAAGCCTTTCTGGGAAACCAAGACCCTGGCGGAGATGTCTCCGTCCGAGTGGGAGAGCCTGTGCGACGGCTGCGGCCTGTGCTGCGTCATCCGTTTCGAGGACGAGGATACGGGGCAGATCATCCCGACGCGGGTGCACTGCAAGCTGTTCGACCCGGACCGTTGCACCTGCACCGACTACGCTCGGCGCCAGGCCGAGGTGCCGGACTGCGTGCAACTGACGCCGGACAACATCGAGCGGCTGAAGTGGATGCCTCTGTCGTGCGCCTATCGTCGGCTGCATGAAGGGCGGACGCTGGCCTGGTGGCACCCGCTGGTGTCCGGCGACCCGGAGACGGTGCAC
This sequence comes from Brevundimonas sp. UBA7507, assembly GCF_002478355.1. NCBI lineage: Bacteria > Pseudomonadati > Pseudomonadota > Alphaproteobacteria > Caulobacterales > Caulobacteraceae > Brevundimonas > Brevundimonas sp. UBA7507. Next base: position 173,815 of record NZ_DLNP01000008.1, read on the forward strand.
ACGGCCGGGGTCTCGGTGCGGCGCCAGACGGTTTCGGAGCTGGCGTTGAAGGAGCCGGAGGACGCGCTGGAGTTCGAGGCTCCGGAGTGGATGGGCGAACGCGGCTCTGCTAACGAATAATTCGTCCGCAGGGGGGTAGGACGGGGGTCGATGGGCATTGTCGCAGCACAAAAGAGGGCGAAGACCGGCGCGCGGGATGCGTTTGACCGGTTGACGGCGATCGCCTGCGCGGCGTTCCGCGCGCCTCACGCCATGATCACCGTGCTGGACGAAGACCGCGCCGTCTTTCTGTCCGGCGTGGGTCTGGATGAGATCAGCATTCCGCGCATGAGCAGCGTCAGCCACGCCCTGGCGAGCCTGGGCCCCGACGCCGTGGCTGTGGTCGAGGACGCGCTGGAGCATCCGGTCTATCGCGATCATCCGATGGTGACGGGCGAGCCGCGGGTGCGTTTCTTCCTGGGGGCCACGGTGTGCGGGGGCGACGGCCGCCCGGCGGGCGCCATCGGCGTGATGGACGTCAAGCCGCGCCCTGCGCCGACGGAGACGGAGCTGCGACTGATCCGCGAACTGGCCGGTCTGGCGGGCGAACTGATGGAGCACGCCGAGGCCATGCGGCAGGAGGCGGCGCGTCTGGAGACGCTGCGGCTGGCTGAGGACATGGTCGGGGTCGGGCGCTGGCGCTATGAAATCGCGACGGGGGCCGTGACCTGGTCGGACGAGATCTATCGCATCCACGCGATCGCGCCGGGCGCCTTCTCGCCCAAGCTGGAGGACGTGTTCAGCCACTATCACGAAGACGACCGCGCGGAGATTCAGCGCCTGGTCGAGCGGGCGCTGAAGACGGGCGAGGGCTATACCTTCAAGTTGAGGCTGGTCGGGGCCGACGGCGTCGAGCGCGTCGTGGCGGCCGAGGGGGCGACCGAGAAGGACGCCACCGGCCGGGTGATCGCCCTGTTCGGCGTGCTGCAGGACGTGACCGAGCGCGAGCGGCTTTTGCGGGCGGCGCAGACCAATGAGCGGCGCTATCGCCTGCTGGCCGAGAACACCGGCGACGTCATCACCCGGGTCAAGATGGACGGGTCGAGCAAATACATCTCGCCGGCGATCCAGCAGCTTCTGGGCTGGACGTACGAGGAGATGAGCGGCCAGTCGACCGACTATGTCCACCCCGAGGACCGCCATCTGGTGCTGGGCGCCATCGGCAAGGCGGTGAAGACCGGCGAGCCGACTCGCCTGGAGCACCGGGCGGTGCACAAGAACGGCGAGACCGTCTGGGTCGAATGCACCTTCAAGGCCCTGAAGGACGAGCACGGCCAGGTCGATGACGTGGTGGTGGTGATCCGCGACATGACCCAGCGCAAGACGCTGGAGGCCGAGGTGCTGGAGGCCAAGGAGGCCGCCGAGGCGGCGGTGAAGGCCAAGAGCGAATTCCTGGCGAACATGAGCCATGAACTGCGGACGCCGCTGACCAGCGTCATCGGCTTTTCCGGTCTGTTGCAGGGCTCGGAGCATCTGCCGCCGGAAGAGCGCATCTATGTCGAGCGCATCGCCACGGCGTCGGAGGCCCTGTTGGGCGTCATCAACGACATTCTCGACTATTCCAAGCTGGAAGCCGACGCCATCGAGATGGACCCCGAGCCGTTCGATACGCGGGCCCTGGTGGACGGCGCCGCCGCCATCATCGAGAGCCAGTGCTCGCTCAAGGGGCTGATCCTGCGGGTGGTGGTGGCCGCCGATACGCCCGCGCGCCTGACCGGCGACAAGGGGCGACTGCGCCAGGTGATGCTGAACTTCCTGTCCAATGCGGTGAAGTTCACGGCGCGGGGCGAGGTGACGTTGACGCTGGACGGACGGTTCGACGAGAACGGTCTGTGGCGGATGCGAGCGGCGGTCAGCGACACCGGCATCGGCATACCGCCGGAAAAAATCAGCGAACTGTTCCATCGCTTCACCCAGGCCGACGCCTCGACGACGCGGGTCTATGGCGGGACGGGGCTGGGGCTGGCGATCTCGCGCCGTCTGGTCGAACTGATGGGCGGGGAGATCGGGGTGGACAGCACGCCGGGACAGGGCTCGACCTTCTGGTTCGAGGCGCCGCTGGCTGTGGCCGAGGCCGAGAACGATGCGGTCGAGACGCGTCAGGGACAGGCGACCGACTCTGCGATCTGCGGGCGGGTGCTGATGGCCGACGACGCGGCGGCGAACCGTGAACTGGTCAGCGCCATCCTGAGAAATCTGGGGCTGGAGGTCGAGGCCGTCGCCGACGGCGCCGAAGCGGTCCATGCGGTGCATTCGGGCGCCTATGACCTGGTGCTGATGGATGTGCACATGCCGGTCATGGACGGGCTGCAGGCCACGCGCGAAATCCGCCGGATGCAGGCGGGGACCGGGCGACGGACGCCGATCCTGGCGCTGACGGCCAACGTCCAGTCGGAGCAGGTGGTGCGCTGTCTGGAGGCGGGGATGGACGGCCACCTGGCTAAGCCGATCCAGATCGCCGAACTGGCCGCCGCCCTGACGCGGTGGCTGTCCTGCGACCAGCCGCCCGCGATGGCGGTATAGGCGAAGGCCATCTCGTCCCGGCTATCGCAGCCGGGGGCGCCGATCCCTGTAAATTCCTGGCTTTGCGAGGTTTTGGAGGCTGTTCGCCAGCCTGAGGACGCTGGTCCGCTATGGTTCGGTCATGGCGGGAAAAGGGGACGAGACGGAGCGGGCGGCGGCGGTCGCACAGTGGCTGGACGGGGCGCTGGGGCGGCTGATGCAGCTGACCGACGAAGCGATCGCCGTGGTGGCCGCGGCGGAGCCGCCGGCCGATGTGGCCGAGGCCGAGAAGCGGGGGCGCGCCATCGGCGTGCTGGCCCGCACGGCCAAGGCTGTGGCGGCCCTGGCGGCCTCGCCCCCTCGAAAGCCTCGCGACCCTGAAGAGGACGGAATGAGCGAAGACGATCGTGAACTCAGCGACGATGAAGAACGGGCGGTGCGGGCAGAGCTCGAGTCTCGTCTCGATCATCTTCTCGGGGTCGCCGAGCGCAAGGGATTTGGCGCGACGGAGGCTGGAACAGGCGACGCGCGAGGAGCTGCTGCGGCTGCTGAAAGCGACGCCGAGGCTGAACGACGACCAGGTCTGGCCGCCGCCTGATACGGATTGGCGGACCTGGGTGCTGCTGGGCGGGCGCGGGTCGGGCAAGACCTTCGCGGGCGGGTTCTGGATGAACGAACTGGCCAAGGCGGAGGATCGCACCTTCGCCCTGGTGGGGCCGGCGCTGCACGACGTGCGCGAGGTGATGGTCGAGGGGCCGTCGGGGCTGAAGGCGCAGGCGCCGGGCGACAACCGGCCGCGCTGGGAGACGGGGCGGCGCAGGCTGGTCTGGCCCTCGGGCGCGGCGGCCTATGCGTTTTCAGCCGAAGACCCGGACAGTCTGCGCGGGCCGCAGTTTCATGCGGCCTGGGCGGATGAGTTCTGCGCCTGGAGGAACATCGAGGCGACGCTGTCGAACCTGAGGTTCGGGCTGCGGCTGGGGGCGGATCCCAAGCTGGCGATCACCACGACGCCGCGTCCGATTCCGGCGCTGCGGCGGTTGCTGGCCGAGCCGGGGGTGGTGAAGGCGCGGCTGGCGACGAAGGACAATGCGGCCCATCTGGCGCCGGGGTTTCTGGGGCATCTGCAGGCGCTCTACGCCGGGACGCGGCTGGAGGCGCAGGAGATGGAGGGGCTGGTGGTCGAGGCCGACGGCGCCCTGTTCCAGGCCGAGGATTTGGCGCGGGCGCGGGGCGGGCGTCCGGCGAAGTTCGAGCGGGTGGTGGTGGCGGTCGATCCGCCCGCCAGCGCCCACGGCGACGCCTGCGGGATCGTGGCGGCGGGGCGCAGGGACAGGACGGGCTATGTGCTGGCGGATCGCTCGGCGCGGGGGCTTTCGCCTGCGGGCTGGGCGCGGCGCGCAGCCGAGACGGCGCGGGAGTTCGAGGCCGACCTGGTGCTGGCTGAGGCCAATCAGGGCGGGGAGATGGTGCGGACCCTGCTGGGGCAGGCGGACTGTCCGGCGCAGGTGAAGCTGGTGCACGCCAGCAGGTCGAAGAAGGCGCGGGCCGAGCCGGTGGCGGCGCTCTACGAACAGGGTCGGGTGGTCCACTGCGGCGCGTTTCCGGCGCTGGAGGAAGAGATGATGGCGCTGGGCAGCGAGACGCCGGGGGGCAAGAGCCCGGATCGGGCGGATGCGCTGGTCTGGGCGCTGACGCACCTGCTGCTGGCCGGGAAGACGCAGCCGAGATTGCGGGCGTTGTGATCTGATCCTTCTCCCCTTGTGGGAGAAGGTGGACCGGTAGGGCCGGATGAGGGGTTTTGCGACGGCGACCGCCGGATAAGGGCAAGCGGCGGCGCAACCCCTCATCCGTCAGCCCCCGGGTCAAGCCCGAGGGCTGCCACCTTCTCCCACAAGGGGAGAAGGGGAAGAGATGATGGAGAACCATATGGATTGGCGACGACCGTTCGGTCGGCGGCGTGTTGCTGCGCCCGAAATCAAGGATAGCCGCGCGGGGCCGTTGATCGCCCTGACGGGCGCGGGGCGAGCGCGGTGGACGCCGCGCGATTACGCGCACTTGGCTGAAGAAGGGTTCGGCAAGAACGCCGTGGCCTATCGCTGCGTGCGGATGATCACGGAGTCGGCGGCCTCGACGCCGTTGATGGTCATGGTCGGGGGCGTGCGGAGCGCGGAGCATCCGCTGGCGCGGCTGATCGACAAGCCCAATCCTGAGCAGTCGGGCGGGGAGTTGATGGAAGCGCTGTACGGCGCACTGCAGACGGCGGGCAACGCCTATGTCGAGGCGACGGGCGACGCTGACGGAGACGGGGCGCCGGATGAGCTGTGGGCGTTGCGGCCGGACCGGGTGAAGGTGGTGCCGGGACGGGCGGGTTGGCCGGAAGCCTGTGAGTATGCGGTCGGCGGGCGGTCGGTGCGGATCGGGCGGCATGGCGACGGCTGGTCGCCGGTCATGCATCTGAAGCTGTTTCATCCGACGGACGATCATTACGGATTTTCGCCGCTGGAGGCGGCGGCCTTCGCCATCGACGTGCACAATGCGTCGGGGGCTTGGAACAAGGCGCTGCTGGACAATGCGGCGCGGCCGTCGGGGGCGTTGGTCTATGGGTCGAAGGACGGGGAGCGGCTGACGGCGGACCAGTTCGAGGCGCTGAAGGCGGAGCTGGGCGAGGCCCATGCCGGGGCGCGCAACGCCGGGCGGCCGCTGTTGCTGGAAGGCGGGCTGGACTGGAAACCGATGAGCCTGACGCCGCACGACATGGACTTCATCGCCGGCAAACATGCAGCGGCGCGGGAGATCGCACTGGCCTTCGGGGTGCCGCCGCAGCTGCTGGGGATACCGGGGGATGCGACCTACGCCAACTATCGCGAGGCGAACGCGGCCTTCTGGCGCGGGACGGTGATCCCGCTGGTGAGGAAGGCGGCGGGGGCGATGACAGGGTGGCTGGGGAGCCGCTTCGTCGATTGCCGAATAGAGCCGGACCTGGATGCGGTTCCGGCCCTGCAGGTCGAGCGGGATGCGCTGTGGGCGCGGCTGAATGCGGCGAGCTTCCTGACCGACGAGGAACGGCGCCGGATGGCCGGGGTGGAGGCGTGATGGAGGCGATGAAGAAGATGCCCGTCGCCCTGATCGCCGCCCTGCTGGTGCAGACGGTCGGCGGCCTGGTGTGGGCGGGCGGGGCGGCGGCGCGGATCGCGACTCTGGAGCAGCGGGTGGACGAGCAGAGACTGGTCGCCGAGCGGCTGGCGCGGCTGGAGGCGCAGGGCGAGGCCGTGCGCGCGGCCGTCGAGCGGATCGAGCGACAGTTGGAGGGGAAGTGATGGGGAAGCGCTCGTCCTTCTCCCCTTGTGGGAGAAGGTGGCCCGAAGGGCCGGATGAGGGGTTGCGCGACCCCTCACCCGACCGCGCGAGGACGACGGCTGCGCCGCCGTGCGCGGTCTCCCTCTCCCGCAAGGGGAGAGGGACGCTATTCATCGCTGGCTACGCTTCGCTGTGGGGCGTGGCCGATCTGAACGGCGACGTGACGGCGCGCGGGGTCTTCGAGGACAGTCTGGCGAAGACCGGGGCGGGCGGGGTACGGATGCTGCATCAGCATGAAAGCCGCGCGGTGGTCGGCATCTGGGACCGGATGGTCGAGGACGAGCGCGGCCTGTGGGTCGAGGGGCGGATCGAGGACTGGTCCGCCGAGGCCCGCTATGCAGCCGCCCTGACGCGGGCCGGGGCGCTGGACGGGCTGTCGATCGGCTTTCGCGCGATGAAGGCGCGGCGCGACGGGCGCTTAAGGGTGCTGAGCCGGGCGGAGTTGTGGGAGGTGTCGCTGGTGACGTTTCCGATGCTGCCGGGCGCGCGGTTCAGAGCGAAAACAGATTGACGACTTCGGCCCTGCGAAGGCTGATGCGGCCTTCGCAGGGCGGGAGGGGGCGATGGACAAGAAGAGCGGCGGAACCTTTGTTCTGGGCGTGTGCGGAGGCATCATCCTGGGCGCGCTGATCGACAACATGGCCATAGGCCTGCTGTTGGGCTTCGCCGTGGGGTTCGGCCTGGTGAAGCTGAACCGCAAGTCGTAGCGGACCTAGCGGCCGGCCAGGCAGACGATCTGCATGGTTCAGAGCTTGGGCGAGGCGAGGGGGCGGTCGTCGCGACGGCCGTGCAGGCCGGGCGATTCCTGGTGGTAGCCGCGCAGGGCGACGGCGCAGGTTTCGGGCGTCTGGCGCGAGGCGACGGCGGGGCTGCGGCCTCTGTCATAGGCTTCCCGGAGGGCGCGGCGTTCGGCCTGGTCCGCGGTCGGGGCGTGGCGGCGGACGTGGGCCGCGAAAGCCTGATCGCCGGCGCCGTCGCGATTGAGATGCTCGCAGGCGCCGAGGGTCTCGAACATCCGCAGATTGATCGAGGTGTAGGCCGAAAGGCGCCCCTGGCCCGGCGAGAGGCGCGGCGTCTCTGACGACGAGGCGGCGGAGGGGCGTTGAGCCGAAGCGTCATGCGCCGTGCATGACATGACCCCAACCGCTGACAGGGCGGCGACGGCGATCTTGAACATTGATCCATTCCTTGATCCGAGGACGGCGTAGCACGGTTCCCCGGATGCACGAAGGATCGCACCCGTTCCGGGCCTGGCCCGGTTGACGGCGCGCCGCAGGACGGTCGCGCATTTTTCTGGAGAGACCATGAAAGAGATCAAGACCGTCTCGGGCACGCCCGAGGCGCGCGCCGCCATGCATGAGATGATGGCCGCGTTCGAGGCGTTCAAAGGGGCGAACGACGCCCGTCTGGACGAGATCGAGAAGAAGGCTTCGGCCGATGCGCTGCTGGAGGAGAAGGTGGCGCGCATCGATCAGGCGGTGGCTCAGGCGCAGGCGCGCATGGACCGGGTGTTGAGCGAGGGCCGCCGTCCGATGCTGGGCGCCGAGCCGCCCGCTGTGGTCGCGGCGCCGGAGGCCAAGGCGGCGTGGGACGGCTATATGAAGTCGGGCGCCTCGCATGGGCTGGAGCTGAAGGCGGGGCTGTCGTCGGCGTCGAACTCCGCGGGCTATGTCGTGCCGCCGGAGACGGAGCGCGCGATCGAGCGACGCCTGATGGCGGGGTCGCCGATGCGCGAGATCGCCACGGTGCGCACGGTCGGGTCGGGCGTGTTCAGGAAGCCGGTGTCGACGGCGGGCGTGCAGGCTGGCTGGGTCGCCGAGACGGCGGCCAGGCCCGAGACGGACCCGGCGACGCTGGCGCTGCTGGAGTTCTCGTCGGCGGATCTCTACGCCTGTCCGGCGGCGACACAGAGCCTGCTGGACGACGCCCTGATCGACCTGGACGAATGGCTGGCGGCCGAGGTCGAGGACGCCTTTGCGGCGCAGGAGACGGCGGCCTTCGTCAGCGGCGACGGGGTCAACAAGCCCAAGGGCTTCCTGGCCTACGCCACGGCGACCGAGGGGACGCAGACCTGGGGCCAGATCGGCACGGTGGCGTCGGGCGCGGCGGGGGCCTTCGCCAGCGCCAGTCCGGTCGATAAGCTGATCGACCTGATCTATGCGCCCAAGGCCCAGTATCGGCCGAACGGGCGTTTCGTGATGAACCGGCGCACGGTCTCGGCGGTGCGGAAGTTCAAGGACGCGGATGGGAACTATGTCTGGTCGCCGGCGACGCGGCCGGGCGAGACGGCCAGTCTGCTGGGCTATCCGGTCACCGAGATCGAGACGATGCCGGATGTGGCGGCGAACAGTCTGTCGATCGCGTTCGGGGACTTTGCGCGCGGCTATCTGATCGTGGATCGCGCGGGGGTGCGGGTGCTGCGCGATCCTTATTCGGCCAAGCCCTATGTGCTGTTCTACACGACCAAGCGTGTCGGCGGCGGGGTGCAGAACTTCGACGCGATCAAGCTGATGAAGTTCGCGGCGAGCTGACGAACGAGCGCCCCCTTCCCTTGTGGGAGAGGGAGGAGCCCGCCGCGTGAGCGGTGGGAGGGTGAGGGGTGTCGCGGGCGCAAGACCCCTCATCCGTCCGCCTTCGGCGGCCACCTTCTCCCACAAGGGGAGAAGGCAATGGAACATAGGGAGATTTGAATGAGCGCACCCGTGAGCCTCACGGAGGCGAAGCTGTTCCTGCGTGTCGAGCATGAGGCGGAGGACGGGTTGATCCAGACGCTGATCGACGCGGCCAGGGCTCGGGTGGAGAGGGAGGTCGGGGTGAGCCTGACCTCGACCTCGCCGGCGCCGCTGAGGCTGGCGGTGATGATGCTGGTGATGCGCGCCTATGAGCGCGGCGACGGCGAGATGAGCGCGGTGCCGGTCGAGGGGTGGCTCGCCCCCTATCGCGTGGTGCGGCTGTGAGCGCGGGCGCGATGAAGGTGGTGGCGTCGCTGGTGCGGCCGGTTGAGGCGCAGACCCCCTATGGCGGGCAGGTGGTCAGCTATGAGCCGGTCGGGTCGCTGTGGCTGGCGCTGGGCGCGCGCAGGCGGCGCGAGCGGACGGAAGCGGGCGTGACGCGCGGCGTGGAGACGCTGAGCGCAACCGTGCGGGCCGATCCACGGCTGGAGGAAGGGCTGGTCGTGCGCTTCGGCGGGGCGAACTGGGCCGTGGTCGAGATCGAGACCGATCCGAAGGCGGCGGGCCGGGTGCGACTGAACCTGGAGCGGATGCGATGAAGGATCATGAAGGGGCGCTGGTGAAGGCGCTGATCGCGTATCTGGGCGGCGATGGGGCGCTGAAGGCGCTGCTGGGCGATCCGGTGCGGGTGTGGGACGAAGCGCCGTCCGGGGCGGGGTTTCCGCATCTGGTGATCGGGCGGTGCGAGAGCCGGCCGCTGAACGCCGACGGCGGCGGGGTGGAGCAGCGGCTGACCTTGACCTGCGCCAGTCGGTTCAGGGGGCTGGAGGAGGCGCGGGCCGTCGCAGCGGCGGTGCGGGCGCGGGTCGCCGATGCGCCGCTGGAGGCGGACGGGGTGAAGGCGGTCAGCGTGGCGGTGACATTTACGGACCTGTTCCGCAGTCCGGACCTGAAGCGGGCGTGGGCGGTGATGCGGTTGAGAGCCGTGACGGAGGAAATCTGAGATGAGCGCGCAACGGGGCAAGGACATCCTGCTGAAGGTCGAGGGCGCGGGCGGCGCTTTCACCACGGTGGCGGGGCTGAGGGCGAGGACGATCTCGCTGAACGCCAAGACGGTGGACGCGACCGACAGCGACAGCGCCGGACGGTGGCGCGAACTGCTGGCGGGGGCGGGCGTGAAGTCGGCGGCGGTGTCGGGGCAGGGGATTTTTCGCGACGCGGCTTCGGACGCCCTGATCCGCGAGGCCTTCTTCGAGCAGGCGGCGAAGACATGGCGGCTGATCGTGCCGGACTTCGGGGTGCTGGAGGGGCCGTTCCTGGTGGCGGCGCTGGAATACGCCGGGGAGCATGAGGGCGAGGCGAGTTTTGCGCTGAGCCTGGCCAGCGCGGGCGAAGTGACGTTCTCGGCGCTGTGATGGTGAACGGCGTGCGGGGCGAGGTCGTGGCGAGGCTGGCGGGGGCGGAGCGGAAGCTGTGTCTGACGCTGGGGGCGCTGGCCGAGATCGAAACGGGGCTGGGCGTCGCCGGGATGGCGGCGCTGGCCGTGCGGATGAAGGCGCTGTCGGCGCGCGATCTGATGGTGGTGCTGGCGGCCTTGCTACGCGGCGGAGGCGAGGCGGCGCTGGCGGACGGGCTGGCGAGGGCGCCAGTGGATCCGCGTGAGGCGGCGGAGGCGGTGGCGAAGGCCTTTGCGGCGGCGGCCTGATGACTCCGTGGGGAGAGATGATGCAGGTGGCGGCGCGGATGGGCGTGGGGCCGGAAGGGTTCTGGCGGCTGTCGCTGAAGGAGTGGCGGATGCTGACGGCGGGACCGGTGCAGGCGGCGCCGCTGGGGCGCGGCGAACTGGAGCGGATGCAGGAGATGTGGCCGGATGACTGATGGTTTCAGGCCGGACGGGATCGACGCCGTGCCGGTGAAGGCGGCGGAGGCGGCGGCGGCGCTGGAGGCGCTGAAGGAGCCGGCGGAGCGGGCGGCGGCCTCGATCGAGGACGCCTTCGGGCGCGCGGGGACCAGTCTGACGCGGTCGCTGACGCGGGCGGCGGCGGATGGGGAGGTGACGCTGGCAGAACTGGCGCGGGCGGTGCTGAATGCGGTCAATGCGGCGGCGGGCGCGCGCGGCGGCGGGCTGGCGGGGGCGATAGCGGCGGCGCTGGGCGGTTTCGGCGGGGCGCGGGCGGATGGCGGGCCGGTGATGGGCGGGGGCGCTTATCTAGTCGGCGAGCGCGGGCCGGAAGTGTTCCGTCCGGCGGGCGCCGGGACGATCGAGCCCATGGGCGGGGCGAGCGGGGTCACGGTCAACGTCACGGTGGACGGCGGGGCCGAGGGGCTGTTGCGGTCAGAGACGCAGATCGCACGGATGCTGGCGCGGGCGGCGGCGCTGGGAGCGCGTTGAGCAAGCGCCGAGCGGCAGCGAAACAAAAAAAGGCGCTCCGAAGAGCGCCCTTTGATCTTATTCGCCCTTGGGATTGGGGCCGTACTTGTTGTCGCCCTTCTGGCTGTCGGAGATGCCGATCCAGAGGAGGAAGCCCAGACCGACCAGCAGCATGATGCTGAGGCCGCCCATCATGGAGCCCAGCATGGACAGGGCCACGGAGGGATCTTCGCTCTCGAAGGCTTGCGGATTGGTGATGACGGCCGTGCCGACGGCGCCGATGATCATGATGAAGCCGACGATGTTGGCGACCCAGGGGATGACGGCGAACCAGCCTGATTTGCCCATGTCGTGCAGACGTTTCACCGTGATGGCCAGGTTCGGCCAGATCAGGGCGAGCGACAGCAGCAGGCCGAGGAATGGAATCCAGCCCACCACCACGCCGGCGCCGAGCAGGATCAGCCAGCTGATCCAGAAATGCTGGCGACGCAGGCGGCCGTTGAAGGACAGCATGGCCGTGGCGAAGTCATAGGCGCCGAGCGGGGCGCCGCCCGTGGGCGAGGCGGCCGCCTGGCCGAAGGCAGCGGCTGGGGCCGTGGAGGCCAGGATCATGATCTGGGTCGCCTCCATGCCTTCCGGCACGAAGTCGACGCGGGCGCCGACGGCGACGATTCCGCCAGCCTGAACGTCCGCACGGGTGAAGCCGTAGCGGATGCTGTCGTCGCCGCTGATCAGGCCCGTGCCCGAGGTGTCGTCATAGCTGAGAATTTCGCCGCGCACGCGGATCTCCTGTCTTGTTGAACGGCTTGGCCGTGGTGGGGCGAAAGCATGGCTGAGCCTGGCCGTTCGGACAACCCGAAGACTGCCGTCAGGTGAAGTTTTTCGCGAAACGTTCGCAATCTGTCCCGCGACGGGACGCAATCCACATCAAAGTAGCGAGGATGCATGGCTTTCCATGAGGTGCGCCTGCCTGCGCGGCTGGCGTTCGGTTCGACCGGCGGGGTCGAGCGAAGGACGGAGATCACGACGCTGGCGTCAGGGTTCGAGCGGCGCTCGACGCCGTGGGCGGATGGGCGCAGGCGCTATCTGATCGGGGCGGGGTTGCGGTCGCTGGACGATATGGCGGCGCTGACCGCGTTTTTCGAAGCGCGCCGCGGGCGGCTGCACGGGTTCCGGTTTCGCGACTTTGCGGATTTCAGGAGCGGGGCGCCGGGGGCGGCCGTGGCGCCGCTGGATCAGGGGATCGGGACGGGAGACGGGCAGACGCGCGTCTTTCAGTGAGCAAGGCTTACGGGGATCACCGGCGGATCATCGCCAAGCCGGTCGAGGGATCGGTGCGGGTCGCGGTGGCGGGCGTGGAGACGGCGGCCTTCAATCTGGAGACAGCGACGGGACGGGTGACGCTGGCGACGCCGCCGCCGCAGGGCGCGGCGGTGACGGCGGGCTTCGCCTTCGACGTGCCGGTGCGGTTCGACGCGGACCGGATGGAGGTGACGCTGGAGAGCTTCGGCGCCGGGCGGATGGTCGCCATGCCGCTGATCGAGGTGCGGGTCTGAGCCATGCGGAATGTTCCGGACGAACTGGCCGCCCGCATCGAGAGCGGGGCGGCGACGCTGTGCCATGTCTGGCTATTGAGGCGGGCGGACGGGCGGGCGATGGGCTTCACCGACCATGACCGCGATCTGGAGGTCGAGGGCGCAGCGTGCCGGGCGGCCAGCGGCTGGACCGGCGGGGCGGGCGACGGCGAGGTCGGGCTGGCGGCGGGGTCGCTGTCGGCGTCGGGCGGGCTGGATGATGCGGCGATCACCGAAGAGGACATAGCGGCGGGGCGGTATGACGCCGCCGAGGTCGAACTGTGGCGCGTGGACTGGATGCGGCCGGACCTGCGGGTGCGGCTGAGGAAGGGAAGGCTGGCGCGGATCCGGCGCGAGAACGGGCGGTTTGTCGCCGATCTGGACGGGCCGATGGCGGCGCTGGAGCGGGTGGTCGGGCGGACCTATGGCCGGGGTTGCGACGCGGTGCTGGGTGATGGGCGCTGCGGGCTGGATGCGGCGTTGGTGGCCGAGCGTAGTTGCGACAAGCGGTGGGCGACCTGCGTGGGCGTGTTCGGGAACGGGGTTAATTTCCAGGGCTTTCCGGACATCCCGGGCGAGGACTTCCTGACGGCGCGGCCTGTGGCGGGACGCAGTGACGGGCGGAGCCGCAGACGATGATGGGTGCGGAGCGGCGCGCGCGGGTGGTGGCCGCCGCACGCGGCTGGCTAGGGACGCCCTATCGGCATCAGGCCAGCGTGAAGGGCGAGGGGGCGGATTGCCTGGGCCTGGTGCGCGGGGGGTGGCGCGAGGTGGTCGGCGAGGAACCGGAGGCGCCGCCGCCCTATCGCCCCGACTGGGCCGAGGTCGGGGGCGAGGAGATGCTGTGGGCGGCGGCGAGGCGGCGGTTGGTGGAGATCGCGCCGGAGCAGGCGGGGCTGGGCGACGTGTTGCTGTTCCGCATGGCGGCGGGATGTCCGGCCAAGCACTGCGCGATCCTGAGCGCCGAGCTTTCCGAGAGCATCGGGGGGCCGGAGCGGCGGATGATCCACGCCTATTGGGGGCGGTCGGTGGTCGAGAGCTGGATGGGGGCGTGGTGGCGCAGGCGTTTGGTCGCGGCGTTTCGCTGGCCGAATTTCTAAGAAGGAGCAGGCATGGCGCAGGTCGTTCTGGGCGGGATCGGGTCGGCGCTGGGCGGGCCGGTCGGGGGCTTCATCGGCGCAGCCCTGGGACGGGCGGCGGACAACTGGCTGGTCGCCGGCCTGTCGCCCGCGCGGCAGGTCGGGCCGAGGCTGGAGGGGCTGAAGCTGCAATCCTCGGCCGAGGGGGCGCCGATGGCCTGTGTCTTCGGCCGGGCGCGGGTGGTCGGGCAGGTGATCTGGGCGGCGCGCTTTCTGGAGCGCAAGGAGAAGCGGTCGGGCGGCAAGGGCGGTCAGAAGACGGTCGACTACGCCTATTCGCTGAGTTTCGCCGTGGCCCTGTGCGAGGGGCCGATCGACGGGATCGGCCGGGTCTGGGCTGACGGTCAGCCGATGGATATGGCGGGGGGGGGGGGGCGGGTGCATCGCGGGACCCAGGGCCCCCCCCCCCCCGGGGCCATCGGGGGGGGGGGGGGGGGGCCCCCCGGGGGCGGGGGGTTGTCCCGCGGCGTGGGGGAACCAACCAGGACCCCCCGCCTCTGGCGTGACCCCCACGCCTTCGACCCCCGCCGCTTCGAGTTCACCCCCGTCACGCCGTACAAC
>NZ_DLNP01000004.1:0-123 GCF_002478355.1 Brevundimonas sp. UBA7507
CCTGCATGATCATCATCGCCTTTCCCTCGGTGATCCTGGCGACCTTGCTGCTGGAGCTGGAGAGGGCGCTGGGCTGGCCCTTCTTCGACCCGCTAAAGGGCGGCGATCCCATGCTGTGGCAGC
>NZ_DLNP01000004.1:401-12586 GCF_002478355.1 Brevundimonas sp. UBA7507
TTCTGGTTCTTCGGCCACCCGGAGGTCTACATCATCTTCCTGCCGGCGGCCGGGGCCATGTCGACCATCATCCCCGCCATGGCGCGGACCAAGCTGGTCGGCCATCCCCTGGTGGTCATGGCCATGCTGGCGACCGGCTTCATCAGCTTCGGCGTGTGGGCGCACCACATGTTCACCACCGGCATGCCGCAGATCAGCATCAACTACTTCAGCGCCGCCTCCATGGCGGTCAGCGTGCCTGCGGGCGTGCAGGTCTTCGCCTGGATCGCCACCATAGCGGCCGGAAAGATGCGCTTCACTACGCCCGGCCTGTTCGCCGTGGGCGGCCTGGTCATCTTCGTCATGGGCGGGCTGACCGGGGTCATGGTCGCCATGGTGCCCTTCGACTGGCAGGCCCACGACAGCTACTTCATCGTCGCCCACCTGCACTACGTCCTGATCGGCGGCATGGTCTTTCCCATGTTCGCCGCCATCTACTACTGGCTGCCCATGTCCAGCGTCCGGCCTCTGAGCGAACGCATGGGCAGATGGATCTTCTGGCTGATGTTCGCCGGGCATAACATCGCTTTCATGCCGATGCATCTGACGGGGCTGATGGGGATGCCGCGTCGGGTCTACACCTATCTGCCGGGGCGGGGCTGGGATCTACCCAACTTCATCTCCACCGTCGGGGCCTTCCTGTTCGGCCTGGCGGTCCTGCTGTGGGTCGTCGACATGATCCGCAACTTCCGCCCCTTCGGCCCGCGCGAGGCGGGCAATATTCACGACGGCCCCGGTCTGGAATGGCTGCCCAGCGGCTATTATTCCGTGCGCTCCGTCCCCGTGGTGAAGAGCCTCTATCCGCTTTGGGAACAGAAGAGCTTGGCGAAGGAGGTGGAGGAGGGGCGCTGGTTCCTGCCCGGCGCGGCGGGAGGCGAGCGCCAGACGCTGGTCACCAGCCCTCTGAACGCTGAGCCGCAGTATGTCTTGCGCCTCCCGCGTCCGTCACCCTGGCACGTGTTCGGCGCCCTCTTTACGGCAGGCTTCTTCCTGATCCTGACCATCCAGGCCTATGTCGCCGCCGTGGTCAGCGGCGTGCTGGCGATCTACTGCATCATGCGCTGGTGCTGGTTTCTGGATGCGCCGCATACCCGCAAGACGACCGACATCGGAGCGGGCGTTCGTGTACCCAACTATGTCTCCGGTCCGGCCAGCCACGGCTGGTGGGCCATGGTGATCGTGCTGATCGTCGGCGGCATGGTCTGCCTGCTGGCCGGCTTTTCCTACATCTTCCTGTGGAGCCGGCGGCCGGATCTGTGGCAGGCGCCGCCGGAGACGGCGTCGATGATGCTGCATCTGGGCGGTCTGGCCTTAGGAGGGCTGTGCGCCGCAGCGGCGCCGCGCGTTCTGCGCCGGACCGGGAAGGGAGCGGAGACGCTCGCTACGGTTCTTCTGGTCATCAGCGCCATCGGCGCCGCGACGGCGATAGGGCTTGAGCTCCAAGCCTGGTGGTCCGCGGGGCTCAAGCCTGACGCCACCAGCCAGGGCGCCGCCGTCTTCGCCCTGCTCGGCTGGTCGGCGACGTTCGCCGGGATCGGGATGTTAATGGGACTCTACATCCTGCTGCGACGGGTGTTCAGGCGGGTGTCGGCCGAGCGGCCGTCGACAGTAGACCTGATCGGCCTCTTCATGACCTATACGGCGGCCCAGGCGGCGATCGTAGTGTTGCTGATCCGACTGTTTCCGGGCTCTAGCGCATGAGGCGTTGGTTGGCCATGACGGCGGGGCTGTTGATCTGGGCCGCGCATTTTCTGGGGCTTTACCTGCTGGCCAGCGCCGCAGACGTGTGGTCCTCGACCGAGGCGGTCGCCGGTCGCTGGATCGGGTTGGGTTTCAGCCTTCTATGTCTGACGCTGATCGCCGTCGCGGCCTTCGCCATGGCGCGGCGCCCGGCGCCGGAAGGGCCGGCTCTTTGGGAGCGGCGTGTCGCTTTAACAGGCGCTTTGGTCGCAGCCGTCGGCGTGACCTGGCAGACTGCACCGCTGGCGTTCTGAGAAATCGCTCCAGCCAAGCTGGATCATTCCATGAGTGGAACATATCATGAACAAATGGCGCAGATTGATTTGAGACGAAAGCTGGCGGTGCTGGCGGATGCGGCGAAGTATGACGCTTCATGCGCCTCATCGGGTTCGACCAAGAGAGATTCCCTGGGCGGTCGAGGCATAGGCTCGACCGAGGGCATGGGCATCTGTCACGCCTATACGCCGGACGGCCGGTGCGTCAGCCTGCTGAAAATCCTGCTGACCAACTTCTGCATCTATGACTGCGCCTATTGCATCAACCGGGTGTCGTCGAACGTCGAGCGGGCGCGTTTCACGGTGCAGGAGGTCGTGGACCTGACCCTGGCCTTCTACAAGCGCAACTATATCGAGGGCTTGTTCCTGTCGTCGGGGGTGATCCGCAACGGCGACTACACCATGGAGCAACTGGTGGAGGTCGCGCGGCGACTGCGCGAAGATCACGACTTTCGCGGCTACATCCATTTGAAGCTGATCCCCGAGGCGGACGCGCGGCTGGTTGAGCTGGCGGGCCTCTATGCCGATCGCTTGTCCGCCAACATCGAACTGCCCCGCGACGAGGCCCTGGGCCGACTGGCGCCTGAAAAGGACGCGCGGACAATCCGCAAGGCCATGGGGCAGGTGCGGCTGAAGCTGGAAGCGGCCCGGCCCGAAAAGAGGGACCGAAAACGCCCGCCCGCCTTCGCCCCAGCGGGGCAGTCGACCCAATTAATCGTCGGCGCCGACGGGGCGCCGGACACGGAGATCATGGCGCGCAGCGCCGCCTTGTATGGCGGTTACGGCCTGCGTCGGGTCTACTATTCCGCCTTCAGTCCTATCCCCGACGGCTCCAGCCTGTTGCCGCAGACCAAGCCGCCGCTGATGCGCGAACACCGGCTTTATCAGGCCGATTGGCTGATGCGTTTTTACGGCTTCACCGCGCCTGAGATCGGGGAGGGGACGGACGATGGAATGCTGGATCTGGCCGTCGATCCCAAACTGGCCTGGGCCTTGCGTCGGCGCGAGGCCTTTCCCGTCGACGTGAACCGTGCAGCGCGTGAGGCGCTGCTGCGGGTGCCGGGACTGGGTGTGAAGGCGGTCGACCGCATCCTGTCTGTGCGGCGGCATCGGACCTTGCGGTTGGAGGACGTGAGCCGGCTGACGCGCTCCATCGAGGCGGTGCGGCCGTGGATCACGGCGCTGGATTGGACGCCCGGCGGCCTGACCGATGCGGCGGACCTGCGTGCGCGCCTAGCCCCCCAACGCAAGGCCGAACAGTTGAGCCTGTTCTGATGCGGACCCTTGTCCTGGTCGATCCGCTTGATTTCGACGGCTGGCGCGAGGCGGCCCGGCGTTTGCGGTTGGCGGGCGTCGAGCCGGCACAGGCGCGGTTCGTCGTGGGCCGTTCGCGCGGCGACCTGTTCGACGAGACGGCGGCTCTTCCCCAAGTCGAGGGTGCATTCAACGCCCCGCGCGCTTTCATGGAGACGGCGGCGCAGTTGATCCAGCATCGCTCCGAGGATCGTTTTGATCTGATGTATCGCCTGCTGTGGCGCTTGAAGGATCAGCCTGACCTGCTGAACGTCCTGTCTGATCGGGATGTGGCCGAGGCGGCTGATCGGGTGAAGACGGTGCGCCGCGCCGCCCACAAGATGAAGGCCTTCGTCCGCTTCCGACAGGCTGAGGATGAGGCAGGCGAACACTGGGTCGCCTGGTTCGAGCCGGCGCATCGCGTGTTGCAGGCGACCGCGCCTTTCTTCGTCCGTCGGTTCAGCGCCATGCGATGGTCGATCCTGACGCCGGACGGCTCAGCTCATTGGCACGGCGAGACCTTGACCTACGGCCCTGCCGCCGAACAGACGCAGGCCCCGGCCGAGGATGTCGTGGAGGAATTCTGGCGCACCTATTACGCCTCGACCTTCAATCCCGCACGGCTGCGGCTTCAGGCGATGCGGTCGGAAATGCCCAAGCGCTACTGGAAGAACCTGCCCGAGGCGGCGCTCATACCGGAACTGACCGCCGCTGCGTCGGTTCGCACTGAAGCCATGGTGACTCAGTCCGCACCGAAACCCAATGAGCGTTTCCAGCGTGTCCGCGCGCGCGCCGTCGATCGCGCGCCGACCGACGATCTGGTTCCCGGCGATCTCGATGAGCTGGCGCGGGGCGTTCAGGGTTGCCGCCGCTGTCCTTTGTGGTGCGACGCCACCCAGGGCGTCTGCGGCGAGGGCCCCAAGCGTGCGGCTCTGATGGTGGTAGGCGAGCAGCCGGGCGATCAGGAGGATCTGGCCGGACGGCCCTTCGTTGGTCCCGCTGGACGTCTTCTGGACGCGGCGTTTGAAGAGGCGGGCCTGCATCGACGTGACATCTACCTGACTAATGCGGTCAAGCACTTCAAGCACGAACCGCGCGGCAAGCGCCGACTGCACAGAACGCCAAGCGCGGGCGAGGTTCAGGCCTGCCGTTGGTGGTTGGATCATGAACGACGTCTGGTGAAGCCCCGGCTGATCCTGGCGCTGGGCGCAACGGCGGGTCTGGCGGTGCTTGGCCGGAAACCTGCCGTGCAGGTCGAGCGGGGCCGGATCATCACGGCGGATGACGGCGCGCGCGTGCTGCTGACGGTTCATCCAGCCTATCTCCTGCGCCTGCCAGACCCGGCTGCGAGGGAGAGCGAACGCGCTCGGTTTTTGGCGGACCTTGAGTTGGCTGCGAGTGAGATCCGGAGCCCGACGCATTAGTGGCGCGGCAAGGGATAAGAGAAATCGCTCAAAGCCGCGCGGGCGCCGGAGAGCCTTCGGCCTGAAGGACACCAGCGAAGAGAGTGGGGTGCGTCGGCTGTTCGGCTGTGCGACAGCGTTCAATCGTCTCGCGGGTTATCAATGGGCGTGGGATCGGCGTCGCCAATTCATCAGGTGAGCGGCGCTCAGCATCAGGCCGCCGGTGATGGTGATCGGCGTCTCTGTCTCATGCGTCGGCCATTCGGCGGCGGCCAGGAAAAGAAAGGCGACGCCGACGGCGCCAAGGCCGATCAGGGGCCAGGCGCGACGGCCGTCTGGCGCAGGGCGTGTCAGCGTCCAGCCGGCGATGGGCGCGGCGGTCAGGGCGAAGGCCCAATGCGCCCAGGGAACTTCGGCGAACAACCCCAGGACCGGGAGCAGTCCCGCCATCAGGGGCAGAGCCAGGCAATGGATCATGCAGAGTCCGGACAGACCGATGGCGGCGGCGTCTCCCCAGGTTTGGGCGCGGCTGGTCATGGGGCGGTCCTTTCGAGAAAGACGGCTGCGGCGTCGCGATGACGCCGCAACTCGACGGGAGGAAAAGAAGGGCGGTCAGTCGTGGCTGGCCGAGATCAGGGCGAGATTTCCGCACCACGCTTTTCGTGAAGAACTATCTTTTATGTTATAATATAACATTTATCAAGCGGGCGCGGGCGGAGATCATGGGTCTCTTGCAGCGTCGGGCATGGTCTGAGGTATGCGCGCTCGGCGAAACGCGCCTCTCGGCCGTGCTGGGCGATTATGGCCCGGTCTCTTGGGCTGGCGCTCGCTTGGGCGCCGTCGACAAGGAATCGACGACTGGAACGAAACGTGATGAGCCGCGCCGATCCTGGCGTCTCAATCGCCCCCTGGAATTGAGTTCTCCCTCAAAGCGTCATCACATCCGCCTTGAAGTGGGTAAAGATTTTGCAATCCGCCCCTAAATTCGAAAATGATTTCGAATTTTAAATATCAATGCGGGCCGTGTGGAGAAATTTTCCGCTTAAAATAAAGTGGCGAAAAGGGGGCCTGTAGGGGATCGGCCGGCGCTGAGGGGCGCTGGTGAAACGTCAGCAATAGAGGGGATTTCATGTTTTGTAGTGGTTCTCGGGGCCGTGGCCCCGCGATGTATCGCGTCCTGTTGGCCGGAGGGTGCGCGTCAGTCGCCCTGATGAGCGCGGCGAACGCCGCCGTGGCTCAGGAAGCGTCCGAAGATCCGGGCGCCGCCGTCGAAGTCAGTGAAATCGTCGTCACGGGGTCGCGCATCGCCCGCCGCGACTACGCTTCCAACAGCCCGCTGGTCTCCGTCACCACCGAGGCCATCGAGAACACCGGGCAGGTCACGGTTGAAAAGGCCCTGACCCAGATGCCCCAGTTCTCGGGCGCCATGGGGCAGAGCACGGCCGGGTCGTCCTCCACCTCTCTGAACGGCGGCCAGGCCTACGCCAGCCTGCGCGGCCTGGGCTCCAAGCGCACCTTGTTGCTGCTGGACGGCAAACGTCTGCAGCCGTCCAACCCGGACGGTTCGGTCGATCTGAACATCATCCCCGAAGCCCTGATCGGCAATGTCGAGGTCATCACCGGCGGCGCTTCGACCGCCTATGGTTCAGACGCCACTGCGGGCGTGGTCAACTTCATCCTGAAGCGCAACTTCAGCGGGGTTACGGTCGCGTCCCAGTACGGCGTCAGCGACTACGGCGACGGCGAGACCTTCCGCACGTCGATCACGGCCGGCGACGCCTTCGCCGAGGGCCGCGGCCGGGCGGTGATCTCGCTCGACTACTCCATGCGCGACGTGGCCTATCAGTCCAAGCGCGACTACTATTTCGTGCGCAACCGCCAGTCCAACACGGCCATCATCTCCCAGGGGGCGGCCTGGTTCGGCAGCAACCGTCCGACGCTGAGCGCCGTGAACGACGTCTTCGTGGGGCAGTACGGCGTCAATCCCGTGCTGGGCGCGGGTGACTTCTATAACGGCCAGATCGGCTTCAACACCGGCGACCAGACCCTGTTCAACCTGGGCGGCGCCTCACCCGTGATGAACCTGAAGGATCCCGAGACCGACAACCACTTCCTGAACGCCGCAGGCACCAACATGCTGTGGGGCTGGAACCGCGGGCGCATCCAGAACGAGAACGAACGCTATTCGCTGTTCAGCCGCGTCGATTATCAGATCACGCCCGAGATCGACTTCTTCCTGCAAGGTTCGCTGACCAGTTATGAATCTGAGGGCACCTTCAACCCGACGCTGGCGGGCCTGGCCTATGCCCTGTCGGCGCCGGTGACCAACCCCTACATCGGGGCCGACTTCGCCCACATCCTGGCCTCGCGGCCGAACCCCACGGCGGATTTCGCCTTGTGGAAGGATCTGGATTTCGCGGGCGAGCGCCTGCAATCCTACGCCTACAACGTCTATCAGTTCATCGGCGGGCTGTCGGGCCAGGTGGGCTACAAGGACTGGACCTGGGAAGCCTACGCCAGCGCGTCCAAGGCTGATTTCGAGAATGTGCAGACCGGCGGCGTCAGCCGCTCGGCCATCACGCGCCTGCTCTACAGCCCCACCGGCGGGTCGGAATTCTGCGCCGGGGGCTTCAACCCCTTCGGCAACCATGATCCGTCGGCCGAGTGCGTGGACTATGTGCGCCGCAACACCACCAACACCAATGAGCTGACCCAGCGCATGGCCGAGGCCTCGATGCAGGGCGGCCTGTTCAATCTGCCCGCAGGCGAGGTGCGCTTCGCAGCCGGCCTGGGCTATCGCTACAACCACTTCGACTTCCGCCCCGACAGCGCCCTGGACCAGCCGGACGGCACCAGCGACATCCTGGGCTACAGCGAGTTGCGGGCCTCTTCCGGCGATGTGGATACGACCGAGGTCTTCGCCGAGTTCCTGGTCCCGCTGCTGCGCGACCTGCCGTTCGTCAAGTCGCTGGAGATGGACCTTGGCTATCGCTTTTCCGATTACAGCTCGGTCGGCGGCGTCCACGCCTATAAGGCGGACCTGAACTGGCAGGTGAACGACGTGGTGCGCCTGCGCGGCGGCTACAACCGCGCCGTCCGCGCGCCCAGCGTGGGCGAGCTGTATTCCCCCGTCTCTTCGGCGACGGTCGACATCGGCACCCCCTCCGCCAGCAACACCAATGGCGACCCTTGCGACTACCGCAGCTCGTTCCGCAACGGCCCCGACGCCGAAAAGGTCAAGGCGCTGTGCGTGTCCCTGGGCGTGCCTTCGGCCCTGATCAACGACTTCCAGTTCGGCGCCGCCCAGGTGTTCGCCCTGACCGGCGGTAACCCCGACCTGCAGGAGGAAACGGCCGACACCTATTCGTTCGGCACGGTGCTGCAGCCGACCTTCCAGTCGCCGTGGCTGAGCAACATCAGCGCCTCGATCGACTGGTATCAGATCAAGGTGGCCGCTGCGGTCGGCGTCCTGGGCGTCGGCAACGGCATCCGCTACTGCTTCAACGACGGGGGCAACAACCCGACGTTCGATCCCAACAACTACTACTGCACCTTGCAGGATCGCGGGACCAACGACGGCTATATGATCAACCCGCGTCAGCCTCTGCTGAACCTGGGCCAGTTCAACGTCACCGGGATCGACCTGCAGTTGGACTGGCGCCTGCACCTGGGCGATGTCGGCCTGCCGGACGAGGGGCAGCTCAGCGTCAGTTCGGCGATCAGCTATCTGAACAGCTTCGAGATCCAGGCCCTGCCGGGCGCGCCGACGTACGACTACGCCGGCACCTGGGGGACGGCGATCGAGGCCAACGCCGGGCAGGCGCATCCCGAGTGGAAGGCGTCGACCAGCGTCACCTATTCGCGTGATAGCTGGAACGTCGGCCTGCGCTGGCGCCACATGTCGGAGATGATCAACAGCGCCCGCGTGACCTCGCCGACCAGCACGGCGCGCGGGGTGGACGCCTATGACGTGTTCGACCTGAACGCCCGGGTGACGCTGCCTTACGACACGTCCTTGCGCTTCACCGTGACCAACCTGTTCAATGAAGCGCCGCCGCAGGTGGGGGACGTTCGCGGCACCTACGATCCGCAGAACTACGACACCATCGGCCGCTATTACACGGTCGCGGTCACCAAGACCTTCTAGAGCTCCGCAAGGAGATCTGAAGTCATAGCGGGGGGGCGACCGTCCCGCCGCACCTGATCCCGGCCTCGCGCCGGTAGTATTTCAAATGGGGCGGCGACCTATCGCCGCGTGGAGGAGGACAGTGCAGTTGTCATCTAAGAAATCATGGGTCGTCGGCCTTGCGGCCGCTCTTCTCGCTTCAACCCCGGCCGTGGCGCAACAGGCCGCCGCCGCTCCGACCGTCTCTTACATTCACGCCGGGCGCCTGCTGGCTGATCCGGCCACCGGCCGCGTGACCCAGAACCAGACCCTGGTGATCGAGAACGGCCGCGTGCGCGAGATCGTCAACGGCTTCGTCGGCCAGGGCGACGTGGTCGATCTGTCGGACAAGTTCGTGCTGCCGGGCCTGATCGACAGCCACGTCCACATCACCAACCAGCAGGGCGAGGGCAACCGCGTCGCTCGCTTCACCAACACCGCCGCCGACTCCGCCGTTCAGGGCGCAGCCTACGCCCTGGTGACGCTGCGCGCCGGCTTCACCACCGTCGCCGACTTGGGCGGCGCCAGCGACGCCGTCGTGGCCCTGCGCAACGGGATCGCGGCGGGCAAGATTCCCGGCCCGCGTCTGCTGGTCTCGGCCGGTACGGTGACGCCGCACGGCGGCCACGGCGACGCCAACGGCGTGAACAGCGCCCTGGTGCCCGTGTTGCGTCAGAACGGCGTCTGCTCGGGCGCTGACGACTGCCGCCGCTCGGTGCGCGAACGCGTGCGTGCGGGCGCCGACATCATCAAGATCACGGCCACGGGCGGCGTGCTGTCCGACACCGGCGCGGGCCTGAACCAGCAGTTCTCCAATGAGGAGCTGCAGGCCATCGTCGAGACCGCGCACTTCATGGGCCGCACGGTGACCGCCCACGCCCACGGCACGGACGGCATCAACAGCTTCCTGCGCGCCGGCGGCGACTCGATCGAGCACGGCACCTTCCTGGACGACGAATCCATCCGCATCTTCAAGGCCAACAACGGCTGGCTGGTGCCGACCTTGCTGGCCGGGGACTTTGTCGCTCGCGAAGCCGCCCGTCCCGAAACCTTCTTCACGCCGAACCAGCGCAAAAAATCGCTGGAAGCCGGTCCGCAGATGCTGGACATGGCGCGCCGCGCGCACCGCGCCGGCATCCAGATCGCCTTCGGCACGGACACCGGCGTGTCGCCGCATGGTGAAAACGCCAAGGAGTTCGCCCTGCTGGTTCAGGCGGGTCTGACGCCGCTGGAAGCCGTCCGCGCCGCCACCGTTGGCGCCGCCACTCACTTCCGCCTGCAAAACGAGATCGGTCGCCTGGCGCCCGGCTACGCTGCCGACGTGATCGCCGTCTCGGGCGATCCGCTGACCGACGTGACGACGCTGGAGCACGTCAAATACGTCATGAAGGGCGGCGTGACCTATCGGAACGACTGAGGTCGGCAGACGACGTCAATCGAGGGGGGGGGGGCGGCGAGAGCCGCCCCCTTTTTTGGGCCTGTCTTCAGGGCGCCGCCTAATGCAGGGCCTCGCCGTGCTGGCTGTAGTCGAGGCCCTCGATCTCGGCTTCCTTCTCGACACGCAGGCCGACCGTGTATTTGCAGATCATCAGCACGACGAAGGTGCCGAAGGCGCTCCAGACCATGGCGCCGCCCAGACCGACGGCCTGTTTCCACAGCGTGGCGCCTTCGGCCAGAGGATTGACGGCGGCGTTGGCGAAGACCCCGGTCAGCAGGGCGCCGGCGATGCCGGCGACGCCATGCACGCCGAAGGCGTCGAGGCTGTCGTCGTACTTGAGCCTGTGTTTCAGCCAGACCGCGCCGACATAGGCGATCGGGCCCGAGATGAGGCCGATCAGGAAGGCGCCCTTGGGGTCGACGAAGCCAGCGGCCGGGGTGATGGCGACCAGGCCCGCGACCACGCCGGTCAGCAGGCCCAGCAGGGTCGGCTTCTTCTTCAGCGTCCACTCCACCGCGATCCAGCCGACGGCGGCGGCCGCCGGGGCCAGCAGGGTGTTGAAGACGGCGACGGCGGCGATCTCATTGGCGCCTGCGGCCGAGCCGCCGTTGAAGCCCATCCAGCCGACGAACAGCAGGCCTGTGCCGATGGCGGTGAAGGCCAGGTTGTGCGGGGCCATGTTGTCGCGACCCCAGCCATGACGCGGGCCGAGCACGATGGCGCAGACCAGACCGGCCACGCCCGCGTTGACGTGGACCACGGCCCCGCCGGCGAAGTCGAGCACGCCCAACTCGCCCATCCAGCCCCCGCCCCAGACCTGATGGCAGATCGGCGCATAGACGATAAGGTGCCACAGGGTGAAGAAGAGGACGCTGGCCGAGAACTTGATGCGCTCGGCGAAGGCCCCCGCGATCAGGGCCGGGGTGATGATGGCGAAGGTCAGCTGATAGCTGATCCACAGGAACTCGGGCAGGCCGGGGGTCAGGGCGTGGGCGGTCTTCACGCCGACGCCGTTGAGGAACAGGGCCTGAAGCCCGCCGATGAAGCCGTCAGCCGGGCCGTCGCTGACGCCGAAGGACAGGGTGTAGCCGGCGACGAACCACAGGACGGTGACGATAGCCATGGCGGCCGTCGAATGGGCGATGGTGGCGATCAGGTTCTTTTTCCTGACCATGCCGCCGTAGAAGAGCGCCAGACCCGGCAGGGTCATCATCAGCACCAGGGCCGTCGAAGTCAGAATCCAGGCCGTGCCAGGACCGTCCAGCGCCAGCGGAACCTGATGCGCCAGAAGGGCGGGTGTGGGCGCTGCGGCTAGGGCGGGCGCGGCAAGCGTAACGGCGAAAAGGCCGCAACAGAATGCTGCGGCCTTGGAAATCGTCGGTGATGTCATGAGGGTCTCGGGGAGAAGACGCTGCGGAAGGGATGACGTCAGGCGGGTTGGGCCAGCCTGACGCCGGTGTTTGCGGCCTCGGCGGCGAGGACGGTCTTGGGCGCGATGCGGACGAAGCGCGGCGCGAACGCCGACCAGTCGCTGAGGATGCGTCGGGCCAGAGGCGAGGCAGTGGCGGCGGCGTGGGCCTCGATCAGGGCCTTCAGTCGGGCTTCCGCTTCGGTGTTGATGCGGCCGACCCCGGCCAGATCGCCGTTCAGGGCCTGGGCTGCGCGGCCGTCGCCGTCGAGCACGAACAACTCGCCGCCGCTCATGCCCGCCGCCAGGTTCCAGCCGACCGAACCTAGGACGACCACACGACCGCCGGTCATGTATTCGCAGCCGTGGGCGCCCAGACCCTCGACCACGGCCTCGGCGCCGGAGTTGCGGACGGCGAAGCGTT